>JBEEJQ010000050.1:0-16213 GCA_041169105.1 Pseudomonadota bacterium
GGCTATGCCCCTGAAATGGCTTACTTCGAGTGCTTGCATGAGTTGAAGCTGATCGTTGACCTGATGTACGAAGGCGGCATCGCCAACATGAACTACTCGATCTCGAACAACGCCGAATACGGCGAGTACGTGACCGGTACCGAAGTCATCAACGAGAAGTCGCGCGAAGCCATGCGCAACGCCTTGAAGCGCATCCAGACCGGTGAATACGCCAAGATGTTCATCCTGGAAGGCCGCACCAACTACCCGAGCATGACTGCTCGCCGTCGCTTGAACGCAGACCACTCGATCGAGAAAGTCGGCGCTCAACTGCGTGCCATGATGCCTTGGATCGCGAAAAACAAGCTGGTTGACCAGACCCGCAACTGATTTGCTTTTTGCAAAACGGGAAAAGGCCACTGCGGTGGCCTTTTTTCATGCACGCTGCGCTGGCTTAAACTGGGGACTTGATGGCCCCGTCTCAGACAGGAATGGACGATGAACAACGCAACTGACAAAACCGATGATTCAGAAGTGACGATGGCTTCTCGCAAGCCATCCAAGGGCATTTACATGCTGCCCAACATGATCACTCTGGCCGCCTTGTTTGGCGGGTTTTATGCCATTGTGATGGCCATGAATGGCCGCTTTGATCTGGCCACGGTGGGTATTTTGTGCGCCATGGTGCTGGACAGTCTCGATGGCCGCGTGGCTCGCATGACGAACACCCAAAGCGCGTTTGGCGAGCAAATGGACTCTTTGTCCGACATGGTGTCCTTTGGCGCGGCTCCTGCGCTCATCGCCTATGTTTGGGGCCTTAAAAGTCTGGGGCGTTGGGGCTGGATCGCTGCGTTTGTGTACTGTGCCTGTGCGGCTTTGCGATTGGCGCGCTTCAATGTGAACACGGCCGTGGTGGACAAGCGTTATTTCCAGGGCCTGCCTTCACCCGCTGCTGCAGCGCTGGTCACAGGGTTTATTTGGATCATGATTGAAAACGCCGTCGAGCCTCAAACAGTGGCTTGGTGGATGTTCGCGGTGGCCTTGTTTTCGGGTTTGACCATGGTGACCAATGTGCCGTTTTACAGTTTCAAAGACATGCACATGAAAAAGACGGTGCCCTTTGTCTCGCTGGTTTTGGTGGCCTTGGGCATTGCGGTGGTCAACATCGATCCGCCCACGGTTTTGTTCGCGATTTTTGTGGGCTATGGCTTGAGCGGCTACGCCGTTTACCTGTGGCGCAAGGCCAAGGGGCAGCCGGCCAGCATGATCAGCACCTCGACCGATGAACCGGAAGAGCGCGGACTGCATCAGTGATGTCATGCCCACGACAGGTGGTGGATTTTTCTGTGATAAAGTGATCGTATGAACAAACTTTTGCCGGCTCTACTGCTAACGCCCCACGGGCGGGATGTGTAGCGCACGCGAACATTGTCCTCAAAGGCCCGTATGCCATCCGCAACGGGCCTTTTGCATTGGTGCATGGAATTGCGGGTATTGACCAGGAGCGAATATGTCTGACAAATTGATTATTTTTGACACCACCTTGCGTGACGGCGAACAGTCGCCCGGCGCCTCCATGACCCGCGACGAAAAGTTGCGCATTGCCCGTCAACTGGAGCGCCTGCGCGTGGACGTCATCGAAGCGGGCTTTGCTGCTAGCTCCAACGGCGATTTTGAGGCGGTTCAAACCATTGCCAACGCGATCAAGGACTCGACCATTTGCTCGCTCTCCCGTGCCAACGACCGTGACATCTCCCGTGCGGCTGAGGCCCTCAAGGGGGCCAACAGCGGGCGCATTCACACCTTCATTGCCACGTCGCCTCTGCACATGGAAAAGAAGCTGCGCATGACGCCCGATCAGGTGCTCGAGCAAGCCAAGCAAGCAGTGCGCTATGCGCGTAACTTGTGCGCAGATATTGAGTTCAGTGCGGAAGACGGTTACCGCAGCGAGATCGATTTTCTGGCCCGTGTGGTTGAGGCTGTGATCGCCGAAGGCGCGACCACGATCAATATCCCCGACACCGTGGGTTACGCCATTCCCGAGCTCTACGGCAACTTCATCAAAACCCTGCGTGAAAAGGTGCCTAATTCCGATAAGGCTATCTGGTCCGTACACTGCCACAACGACTTGGGCATGGCAGTGGCCAACTCTTTGGCCGGCGTGAAGATCGGCGGTGCTCGCCAGGTCGAGTGTACGATCAACGGCTTGGGTGAGCGGGCTGGCAATTGCTCGCTCGAAGAAGTAGTCATGGCGGTCAAGACGCGCCGTGACCATTTCAATCTCGATGTCGGCATCGACGCCAGCCACATCGTGGCCGCCAGCCGCATGGTCAGCCAGACCACAGGTTTTGTGGTGCAGCCCAACAAGGCTGTTGTGGGGGCGAATGCCTTCGCTCACGCATCCGGCATTCATCAGGACGGCGTGCTCAAGGCCCGCGATACCTATGAAATCATGCGTGCCGAAGACGTGGGCTGGACCGCCAACAAGATCGTGCTGGGCAAGCTCAGCGGTCGCAATGCTTTCAAGCAGCGCCTGCAGGATTTGGGCGTGGTATTGGAGAGCGAAACTGAAGTCAACAATGCCTTTGCCAAGTTCAAGGAATTGGCTGATCGAAAGAGCGAGATTTTTGATGAAGATATCTTGGCTCTGGTGAGTGATGAAAGCGTCACCGCCGAGAAAGAACAGTTTGGCTTTGTTTCCATGTCACAACACAGCGAAACCGGCGAGCGTCCACAGGCCTCGGTGGTGTTCACTGTGGCTGGAAAAGAAGTGCATGGCCAATCCGACGGCAACGGCCCGGTTGATGCTTCCCTCAAAGCCATTGAGTCCATTGTCAAAAGCGGTGCTGAAATGGTGCTGTACTCGGTCAATGCCATCAGTGGTTCGACCGAAAGTCAGGGCGAGGTCACCGTCCGTTTGCAAAACAGCGGACGCGTCGTCAATGGCGTAGGGTCGGACCCCGACATTGTGGTGGCATCGGCCAAAGCCTATCTCAGCGCGCTCAATAAATTGCAAAGCAAAGCCGACAGGGTCGCTGCGCAGGGCTGAAGTGAATTCTTAAGAAGTATTATTCAGCTTTATAAAAGTCACGCAAGTTATTGTTCTTGCGTGACTTTTTTTATTTGAGTAAACTCTGGGGTAATATTCAAAGTGAATACTGCAATCCACCTCGCAATGCGCTCGAACTCTATTGTCATTTCCCCTGTCGCGGCCCCATGGGCCCTGCGTTTCGTTGCCACGCTGGCTGCTGGCCTGATTGGTTCTTTTGTTTGCTTGCCGCTGACAGCGGCTGCCGAGTCGCGTCATGCGCCTGACGGCAAACGTGTAGCCTCTGTTTCCGGTAAAACAGTCAAGACCGCCAAGTCCTCCAAGATTGTGGCGCAAGCCAAACGCATGTCGCCTGCCCGTCAAGTGGCGGCGGTGCCCATGCGAGCCTCTTTTGGGCAAATGGCGGGTTTGCACACGACAGCCGATCCTTTGGATTTGCGCTCGAGTGTCGCTTTGGTCATTGATCAAGACACCCGTGAAGTCTTGCTGCGCAAGAACGATCAGGCTGTTTTGCCGATTGCTTCTTTGACCAAATTGATGACAGGCCTGGTCATTTCAGAGGCCCAGTTGCCAGTGTCCGAGATGATCACCATCACGCAAGCCGATGTGGATACCGAAAAAGGCAGTTCTTCTCGCTTGGCGGTGGGGACAGTTCTCAGCCGTGGAGACTTGTTGCATTTGGCGCTCATGTCCAGCGAGAACCGCGCCGCGCATGCTTTGGGGCGCACGTTTCCGGGCGGTCTGGATACCTTTGTTTCGCGCATGAATGCCCGTGCCAAGGCTTTGGGTATGCATGACACGCGTTATGTGGAGCCCACGGGCTTGTCGAGCAAGAATCAATCCAGTGCCCACGATTTGGCCACTTTGGTGGCTGCGGCCTACAAAGAGCCTGTGTTGCGCGAGTTGTCGACCTCACCTGGCCGTGAAATCGCGGTGGGTCATCGCACCTTGCAGTACAACAACACCAACCGTCTGGTGAAAAGTCCTCAGTGGGACATCGGCATTCAGAAAACCGGTTTCATCAATGAAGCCGGACAATGCTTGGTGATGCAGGCCCAAGTTTCGGGTCGCAAACTGATCATGGTTTTCCTGGATTCTGCTGGCAAGCTCAGCCGCATTGCCGATGCAGAACGGGTGCGTCGCTGGGTCGAAAAGTCTCCTTCCATGACCGGGACCAAGCACGTGGCTTTGGCCGACAACATGCCCAGCTGATTGAGTGCGCAATCAAAAAAGGCCTCTGTTGAGGCCTTTTTTCATGATGGGTCGTGTCCACGTGTGTTGGCAGGGTCAACGCCCTTCGTTGTAGCCCAAAGTGCTGGAGATTTCGCGTGCAGCGCTTTGCAGCTTGGGTAACCAGCTTTCATCCAGGCGGTCTGCGGGGGCCGAGATGGACAGGCCGGCCAGCAACTTGCCTTGGTCGTCGTAAATGCCTGCTGCAATGCAGCGCACGCCCAGTTCCAGTTCTTCGTTGTCGCGGGCAATGCCGTATTGCTTGACGCGTGACAGTTCACGTTCGAGCACGGGCAGCTGTGTGATGCTGTTGCGTGTTTGGCCGGACAGACCAGTACGGGTGGCATAAGAGCGCACACGCAGCGGGTCATCGGCTGCCAGGAACAGTTTGCCCACCGAGGTGAGGTGCAAAGGAGCTCGCCCCCCAATGGCGCGAACCACCTGCATGCCTGATCGCTCGCTGTAGGCACGTTCGATGTAGACGATCTCATCGCCTTGTCGCATGCTCAGGTTCACCGGTTGCTGGATCAGCTTGTGCAGTTCACGCATTGGGGCCAATGCCGCATCCCGCACGTTCAGACGTCCTTTGACCAGGTTGCCCAATTCCAGCAGGCGCATGCCCAAGCGGTAGCTGCCTGCTTCGGGCCGGTCGACAAAGCGGCCCGTGGCCAAGTCGTTCAGGATGCGGTGGGCCGTCGATGGGTGCAAACCGGTTTTCTCGCTGATTTCCTTGAGCGAGATGGCCTCCTCGCGTGAAGCGAGCACATCGATCAGGGAGAACATGCGTTCAATCACCTGAATCGTGGGTGTGGGAGCGAGGGTGTGTTCTTTTTTCATGGTGTCTGCAAAGCAGGCTTAATTTTACACTGTGAAATTAAAACGTGTGTGCTTCCAGGGGCTGCCATTGCCCCTGAAGGCGGATTTCGCAAGGACGAAACCGGGATTTGTAATTCATCTTCGGGCTGCGGGTGATCCAGTAGCCCAGATAGACGTAGGGCAACTGCAGTCGGGTCGCTTGGGCAATTTGCCAGAGCACGCCATAGGTGCCGTAGCTGGCTTTGTCTGCTGTTTCGTAAAAGGTGTACACCGCAGACAGTCCCTGGTTCAGAACATCGACGATGCTGACCATCTTCAAGGGGCCCAGGCTGTTGTCGGCTGTCGGTTCCCGAAACTCCACGATGCGTGAGTTGACTCGGCTTTGCAGCAGAAATTGGCTGTACTGGTCGATGCTGTCCTGGTCCATGCCGCCGCCGACATGGCGACTCGTCTGGTAACGCAGATAGAGGTCGTAATGCTCGGGATCAAACTGGAGATCGAGCACGCGAACTTGCAGGTGCTGGTGTTGCTGCTGCGCACGGCGCTGGCTGCGATCGGGTTGAAAGTCCTGGACGCGCACGCGCAAGGGCAAACAGGCCTGGCAGCTGTCGCAGTAGGGGCGGTAGGTGAACATGCCGCTGCGGCGAAAGCCTTGATCGACCAATTCGGAATACACCTCGTTGTGGATCAGGTGACTGGGCGTGGCCACTTGCGAGCGTGCTTGGCGCTGCGGCAAATAGCTGCATTCGTAAGGGGCCGTTGCATAAAACTGCAAGGCTTGCAAGGGCAGGTCGTTCAGGTGCGTCAAGGGTCGGTGTCCAAGGCGGTCAGCGCAGGCCAGTATAGGGACTGCTCAGCCCAGTCGATGTCACGGTGCTGACGTGCTTGTTCAAGGTGACGGACGAACTCACTGCGGGGAATTTCAATAGCGCCCATGGCGCTCAGGTGCCGGGTCTTTTGCTGGCAGTCAATGGCCGTGATGCCATGGTGCAGGCAGACGCTGACCAGACAGGCCAAGGCCCATTTGGAGCCATCGGGGAGGGTGGTGAACATGGACTCACCAAACACGGCATGGCCCAGCGCCACGAAATACAGTCCGGCCACCAATTGCCCATCGAGCCAGACTTCGGCGCTGTGGGCATGACCTTGACGGTGCAGCTGCTCATAGGCCGCCACCATTTCCGGAACGATCCAGGTGCCATTTTGGCCGGGGCGTGGCGATTGGGCGCAACGCTCAATGACCTGACGAAAGTCTCGGTCAAAACACAGCTCGAAGCGGGGATCGCGCTGCGCGCGTTTGAGGCTTTGCCGCAGCGAGCGATGAAAGCGGAAATGGCGGGTTTGGAGAACCATGCGGGGATCGGGGCTCCACCACAAGACCGGCTGACCGGGGCTGAACCACGGGAAAATGCCGTGTCCATAGGACTCCAGCAGACGTGTCACCGTCAGGTCTTGACCGGCTGCGAGCAAGCCGGGTGCGGGTGAGTCAGGCCCCCAAGCCTGATGCACCGGGGGCAAGAGTTCGCCTTGCTGTATCCAGGGCAGTTCAGGTGAGACGGTGTCGCGGGGCATGCAGCGATTACACAATAAATGTCGATCTCCGAGTGTGAGGCAACGCTGTTGCGTCTGTTTTTCGGTTTATGCTGATGTGCATGAAGTTGGGTAGAGCCAGAGACCCGAGCCCGAATGGTCTCTGGCACCTTGGAGTGCAATGTGTTGAGACCTGACTTTCCTGAGAGCTGGCTGCAGCCCGACTGGCCAGCCCCGACCCGAGTGCGTGCCGTGATGACCGACCGCCATGGCGGCGTTTCGGCTGCGCCTTATGACAGCCTGAATCTGGGTGATCATGTGTGTGATCAAGTGGCCAGTGTGCTGGCCAACCGTGCCATCTTGGCCGAGGCTGTAGGACGCCGGCCTGTTTTTCTGCAACAAGTTCACGGGGTGGACTGTGTGACTTTGGGTGCCACCACGCCCGATGGTGTCGCTGCAGATGCATGCATGAGCACGACGGCCGATGTGGCTTGCACCATCATGGTGGCCGATTGCCTGCCGGTGTTGTTGTGCGATGCCTCGGGCACCTGGGTGGCTGCTGCGCACGCCGGGTGGCGTGGCTTGGCGGGGCAGGGCGGCGTGGGTGTCTTGGAGGCCCTGATCGCTTCGCTGTCCCCCATGGCGGATCGCCGCGCCGACATCCTGGCCTGGCTTGGGCCTTGTATTGGGCCTCAGGCCTTTGAAGTGGGCCCCGAAGTGCGTGCAGCTTTTTGTACGACCGATGCAAGTGCAGAGGCTTGCTTTGTGCCGCATGCCGATGGCAAATTTTTGGCCGATCTGCCGGGCCTGGCGAGAAGGCGTTTGCAACAGCTGGGCATCACGCAGATTTTTGGCAACGACAGCCAGCCTGCATGGTGCACGGCCTTGCAGGCCTCAAGGTTCTTTTCGCACCGGCGTGACAGCCGGGTTCTCGGTCAATCCGGGCGCATGGCCGCTTGCATCTGGCTGGAGCCCTGATGCGGGTGTTGCAGACAACGCTTCTTGTTCCTGGCGACGAATTTCCTTGCGTCTCAAGGGCGTGCCCCACAGATAAATCACCAACGACATGGGCAACACACCATACAACAGGAACGTGATGATGGCCCCCAAGAGACTTCCTTGCGAACTAAAGGCTTCGGCCAATGCCATGAGCAGCGTGACATACAGCCATGCGATGACGATCAAATACATTTTGTTCTCGGCTTGTAATTTAAGAGACATCAAGTTGACAGATACTGGACCCAGTAGAAGTCAATAAATACGGTCATTTGAGGAGACATCTGATGAATGCTTCATCCCCCGAATTCTGGACCCAAATGTCCGAAGGATTTCAGCAGAACCTGTCCAAAAGTTGGGGCCAGGCCATGCAACATTTTCAGACCATCGATCTGGGCGGTCTGAAAGCCGGTGGCGACGCTGCCGCGCCAGCCCTGAAATTCTCGCCAGAAAAGCTCCAGACCTTGCAAGGTCAGTATTTCAAGGACGCCTCTGAATTGTGGAACCAGAGCCTGCACAACAGCTTGCAGGTCAAGGATCGCCGCTTCTCGGGCGATGCCTGGATGTCCAACCCCGTGGCCGCCTTCAACGCCGCCACGTATTTGCTCAATGCCCGCACCTTGATGGGCTTGGCGGACGCAGTGGACGCGGACGAGAAAACACGGACCCGCATCCGTTTCGCCATCGAGCAATGGGTGGCCGCTGCCGCGCCCAGCAACTTCTTGGCATTCAACGCCGAGGCGCAAAAGAAAGCCGTCGAAACCAAAGGCGAGAGCATTGCCAAGGGCGTGAAAAACTTGATGCACGACATGCAGCAAGGCCATGTGTCGATGACCGACGAGAGCCTGTTCGAAGTTGGCAAGAACGTGGCGACCACCGAAGGCGCTGTGGTGTTTGAAAACGAGTTCTTCCAGCTCATCGAATACAAACCGCTCACCGCCAAGGTCTATGAGAAGCCGTTCTTGCTGATCCCGCCTTGCATCAACAAGTTCTACATCCTGGACCTGCAGCCCGAGAACTCGTTTATCCGCTATGCGGTGAGCCAAGGGCATCACACTTTTGTGGTCAGCTGGCGCAACCCCGACGAGTCCATGCAGGACAAGACCTGGGACGACTACATCGAGCAAGCCGCGATCAAAGCCATCACCACGGTGCAAGAGATCACCGGTGCACCCAAGATCAATGCACTGGGCTTTTGTGTGGGCGGTACGATTTTGTCGACGGCTTTGGCCGTGCTGGCTGCCCGTGGCGAAAAGCCCGTGGCCAGCGCGACCTTCCTCACCACACTGATCAACTTCACCGACACCGGCATTCTGGATGTGTTCATTGACGACAACTTCGTCAAGTTCCGCGAGATGCAAATGGGCAAGGGGGGGCTGCTCAAAGGCCAGGACCTGGCGTCTACCTTCAGCTTTCTGCGTCCCAACGACCTGGTCTGGAACTATGTGGTGGGCAATTACCTCAAGGGCGAAACCCCACCGCCTTTTGACCTGCTGTACTGGAACAGCGACTCGACCAATTTGCCCGGTCCTTTTTACGCCTGGTATCTGCGCAACACCTACCTTGAGAACAACCTGGTCAAACCCCGTAAGGTCAAGGTGTGTGGCGAGAGCATCGACTTGGGCAAGGTCGATATGCCCGTCTACATCTACGGCTCACGCGAAGACCACATCGTGCCTATTGGTGGTGCGTATGCCAGTACCCAGGTGTTGCCCGGCAAAAAACGGTTTGTCATGGGGGCATCCGGCCACATTGCTGGCGTGATCAACCCGCCTGCTGCAAAAAAACGAAGCCATTGGTTGAGCGAAGGCAGAAAATTCCCGGCCGATGTGAACGACTGGATCGGTAGCGCCCAAGAATTGCCCGGCAGCTGGTGGACCGATTGGTCTGATTGGCTCAAGAGCCACGCTGGCAAGCAAATTGCTGCACCCAAAACCTATGGCAAAGGCACGAAGTTCAAAGCCATCGAGGCGGCACCTGGCCGTTATGTGAAGGCCAAGGCCTGATTGATTTTTTTACTGGAGACAAAAATGGAAGACATCGTCATCGTTTCAGCTGCTCGCACCGCCGTGGGCAAGTTTGGTGGTTCATTGGCCAAGACGTCAGCGACTGAGTTGGGCAGCATCGTCATCAAGGGTCTGCTCGAGCGCAGCGGTTTGCCTGTGGATGCCATCGGTGAAGTCATCATGGGCCAGGTGCTGGCCGCAGGCGTGGGCCAAAACCCCGCCCGCCAAGCCATGATGAAGGCCGGTGTGGCCAAGGAAACACCGGCGCTGACCATCAACGCTGTGTGTGGCTCTGGCCTGAAGGCCGTGATGCTGGCTGCGCAAGCCGTGGCTTGGGGCGACAGCGAAATCGTGATTGCCGGTGGTCAGGAAAACATGAGCGCCAGCCCACACGTCTTGAATGGCAGCCGTGACGGCCAGCGCATGGGCGACTGGAAGATGACCGACACCATGATCGTGGACGGTCTGTGGGATGTGTACAACCAGTACCACATGGGCATCACGGCCGAAAACGTGGCCAAAGCCCACGGCATCACCCGCGACATGCAGGACGCCCTGGCACTGGGCAGCCAGCAAAAAGCCTCGGCCGCGCAAGACGCAGGCAAGTTCAAGGACGAGATCGTCGACGTGCTGATCCCTCAGCGCAAAGGTGATCCGCTGGTGTTCAACACCGACGAATTCATCAACAAGAAAACCAACGCCGAAGCTTTGGCCGGTCTGCGCCCCGCCTTTGACAAGGCCGGCAGCGTGACCGCTGGCAACGCCTCGGGCATCAACGACGGCGCTGCCGCCGTGATGGTCATGAGCGCCAAGAAGGCCGCAGCTTTGGGCCTCAAGCCCCTGGCCCGCATTGCCGCTTTTGGCACCAGTGGTCTGGACCCCGCCCACATGGGCATGGGCCCCGTGCCTGCCTCGCAAAAAGCGCTGGCCCGTGCGGGCTGGAAAGCCCAGGACGTGGACTTGTTCGAATTGAACGAAGCCTTCGCTGCGCAAGCTTGCGCGGTGAATAAGGCGCTGGACATCGATCCGGTCAAGGTCAACGTCAACGGCGGCGCGATCGCGATTGGTCACCCCATTGGTGCATCCGGTTGCCGCATTTTGGTGACCTTGTTGCACGAAATGCAGCGTCGTCAGGCCAACAAAGGTCTGGCCGCTTTGTGCATCGGCGGCGGCATGGGCGTGTCCCTGGCCATCGAGCGCGTTTAAAAACCTGCGCCGCTCCTGCTGCGTTGCTTGGCGCACTGCCCAACCGTATAGGGCTGCCAACAATGGCCGTGGGAGCGGACATCATTGATCCCACAACACTCATAACCAGGAGACAAATATGAGTCAAAAAGTAGCTTACGTCACAGGCGGCATGGGCGGCATCGGAACCGCAATTTGCCAGCGCCTTCACCAAGAAGGTTTCAAGGTCATCGCAGGCTGCGGCCCCACGCGTGACTACAACAAATGGCTGGACGAGCAAAAAGCGCTGGGTTTCACTTTCTATGCATCGGTGGGCAACGTCGGTGACTGGGATTCCACGGTGGAAGCTTTCAGCAAGGCCAAAGCCGAGCACGGCACCATCGACGTCTTGGTCAACAACGCCGGCATCACCAAGGACCGCATGTTCCTGAAGATGTCCCGTGAAGACTGGGATGCGGTGATGAACACCAACCTGGACTCCATGTTCAACGTGACCAAGCAGGTCGTGGGTGACATGGTTGAAAAGGGCTGGGGCCGCATCATCAACATCAGCTCGGTCAACGGCGAAAAAGGCCAAGCCGGTCAAACCAACTACTCGGCCGCCAAAGCCGGTATGCACGGTTTCTCGATGGCCTTGGCGCAAGAGCTGGCCACCAAGGGCGTGACCGTGAACACCGTGTCGCCAGGCTACATCGGCACCGACATGGTCAACGCCATCCGTCCTGACGTGCTGGAAAAGATCGTGGCCACCGTGCCCGTCAAGCGTTTGGGCAAGCCCAGCGAAATCGCTTCCATCATCGCCTGGATGGCCAGCGAAGATGGCGGTTACACCACGGGTGCTGACTTTGCTGTGAACGGCGGTTTGCACATGGGCTGATCAGTCCCCTTGGGAAACCCACAAAAAAACCCGCCTCGGCGGGTTTTTTTGTGTCTGCCAGCGGGTGATCTTCAGTTGCCTGCCTGTTTGCCCGTGCTCACCATTTGCATGGCCGAAGCGATCAGGCCGGACACCTCGATCATGTTGCCGGGCACGATGAGGGTGGTTTTGGCGTCTTGCGCCACCTTGCCGTAGGCCTGCACGGCCTGTTCGGCCACTTTGAGTTGCACAGCCTGCTCACCGCCGGGCTGGCGGATGGCGGCGGCAATCCGCTCGATGGCCTGGGCCGTGGCGTTGGCCATTTCGGTGATGGCGGCGGCATCGCCTTGAGCCTTGTTGATGGCGGCCTGTTTTTCACCTTCAGAGCGGGCGATGAAAGCCTCGCGCTCACCGGTGGCGATGTTGATCTGCTCCTGACGACGACCTTCCGATGCGGCGATCAAGGCCCGTTTTTCGCGCTCCGCGGTGATCTGCGACTGCATGGCGTGCAGGATTTCGCTGGGCGGTGTCAGGTCTTTGATTTCGTAACGCAGCACCTTCACGCCCCAGTTGAGGGCGGCTTCGTCGATGGCGGCGACCACCTGCGCGTTGATGATGTCGCGCTCCTCAAAAGTTTTGTCCAGCTCCAGCTTGCCGATCACGCTGCGCAGGCTGGTTTGTGCCAACTGGGTGACGGCGGTGATGTAGTTGGACGAGCCGTAGCTGGCCAGCTTGGGATCGGTCACCTGAAAGTAAAGGATGCCGTCCACCTGCAGCTGCGTGTTGTCGCGCGTGATGCAGATCTGGCTGGGGACATCCAAGGGGATTTCTTTGAGGCTGTGCTTTTGGATCACGTTGTCGACGAAAGGCACCACAAAGTTCAGGCCGGGGGTGAGGCTGGCGTGGTATTTGCCCAGACGCTCAACGACCCAGGCGTGTTGCTGGGGCACGACCTTGACGGTTTTGACGACGAACAAGACGGCGATGACCAGAATGAGAATGGCGATTTCCATGTGAAGACTCCCTTTTTAGAATGATGTTCAGATTTTTTCAAGCACCAAGCGGTTGCCCAGAATGGCTTGTATGCGGTGCGTGCCAAGTGATGGGGCATGTCCAGATGCGCCAACGGCTGTCCAGTTGGCGCCCCGGTGTTTGACCTGCGCCGTGCCGTTGGCATCCCAGGCGATCACTTCGACGGTTTCGCCGATGTCCAGGTGCAGCTCGGTCGGCACTTTGGCCTCGCGGCGCAGGCTTTTTTGCCGCCAAAAGACGACCGCTGACCCGCCGACCAGCGCCGCCGTGACCAGTTGGACGGTCAGCCCCATCCCCATGTGTGCAGCCAGCGCAGCTGCGGTGGCGCCTATGGCCAGCATCAGCAAATAGAAGGTGCCGCTCATCAGTTCGGCCGCGACCAATCCGCCGGTCACCAGCCACCAGATGGTGGTGTCGTTCATGTGTGCTCCCCTTTTTTGAATTTTTCCATGTGACATGCTACCTTTTTGCCGAGGCGTTGACGCACATGGGCGCGCTCGGGCAAGGATAATCAGACCCCATGCAATTTCCCGATTCCCAACGCTGGCGTTTGTCCGTGGCCCCCATGATGGACTGGACCGATCGCCATTGCCGGTTCTTTCACCGCCTGCTGACCCGCCACACCTTGCTCTACACCGAAATGGTGACCACCGGTGCTTTGCGCCACGGCAGCGTGCAGCGGCATTTGCGCTTCAACGCCGAAGAACATCCTGTGGCCTTGCAGCTGGGCGGCAGCGATGCTGCGGACTTGGCGCATGCGGCCAAGCTGGGACAGGACTGGGGTTATGACGAGATCAACCTCAACTGCGGCTGCCCCTCAGACCGTGTGCAGCGCGGCGCGTTTGGGGCTTGCCTGATGAACGAGCCGCGCACCGTGGCCGATGGCGTCAAAGCCATGCTGGATGTGGTGGATGTGCCGGTCACCGTGAAGCACCGCATCGGCATCGACAAGATCGAAAGCTATGATTTTGTGCGCGACTTTGTGGGCACGGTGAGCGAGGCCGGTTGCAAGGTGTTCATCGTGCATGCCCGCAATGCTTGGCTCGATGGCCTTTCTCCGAAAGAAAACCGCGAGATCCCGCCCCTGCGCTACGAGTTGGCCTACCAGCTGAAAAAAGACTTTCCAGCCTTGCTGATTGCGGTGAACGGCGGCATCAAGACCAACGCAGAGATCGCAGCCCATTTGCAGCAGGCCGATGGGGTGATGATCGGGCGCGAGGCGTACTACAACCCTTGGCTGCTCAGCACTTGGGATGCCGAGTTTTATGGCGACACGCATGACGTGCCCAGCCGCGAAACGGTGGAAGAGGCCATGGTGGCGTACATGGAGCGGGCCTTTGCCGAAGACGGCTGCCCTTGGTACGCCATTGCCCGCCACATGCTGGGCCTGTACCACGGCCAACGCGGTGGGCGCTATTGGCGTCAGGTGTGGAGCAACCACAAGCTCAAGCCCTTGCCCCCGCGCGAGGTGTGGCAGCAAGCGCGTGAGGCCTTGGCCCGAGGGGCGGCGGTCAGCGATTGAGGTTGTGTAGGTCAGCGCTTCAGCTCTGACGATGCCAGCTCCGGCGCAGGCCCCATGTCGGGGCTAAAGCCACTGACCTACGGTTAGTCGGTGACACAGACGACCATCCTTTTGGGGATGAGAAACTTGTCGCGGCGCGGAGAAATGTGGGTTTATTGCGCCGCTTGCAGGCCGCTCATGAAGTGCGCCGCCATGCGCTCGGCTGCCATCTCGGGCTGGCGATCGGCCAGGGCCTGGACGATGGCGCGGTGCTCGGCCAATGACTGCTCGATTCGGCCCTCCTTGAACAAGGAGCTGTGGCGGTTGAGCTTCATCACTTTGCGCAGATCGGCCACCATCTGGTCGCGCCAGCGGTTGTCGGCGATCTCCAGCAGCAGCATGTGGAAGGCTTCGTTGATTTCAAAGAAATGGTCGCGGTTGTCCACCGCCTTTTCCAGATCCTGGTGCAGGGCCTGGATTTGGGCGATTTGCGCATCGCTCGCCCGTTGGGCCACCACGCGGGCGGCGTCGGACTCCAGCAGCGCCAATAGGTGGTACACGTCGCGCAGGTCTTTTTCGCTGACTTCGGTCACATAAGCCCCACGGCGCACCTTCATGGTGACCAGGCCTTCGGCGGCCAACACCTTCAGTGCTTCGCGCAGCGGGGTGCGGCTGATGCCCAAGGCCTCGGCAATGCGCAGCTCGTCGATCCAGTTGCCAGGCTCCAGCTCGCGGGCAAAGATGCGCTGCCGCAGCAGTTCGGCAACTTCTTCATACAGGGCGCGAGGGGCGAGGGACAGGGTGGACATGGACAAATTCAGGTCGGTTTCTTGCTTGGGATTGTAAGCCGGTTAAAATATTCTGCATCAATAATTATGAATAACGGAGCTTGTAAGGGCTTTCGCAGCATCAGGCTGCCAAAATCAGCGCAAGCAAATTTCTGTCTCGAAAGTGGTGAGCCATGTCGTCCAAATCCTTTGAATTCAATGCTTCCAACCTGGAAGCCTGGCAAAAAGCAGCGACCAAATCCGCCCCCGGTGGCGATGTGTCGGCCTTGAACTGGAAGACGCCCGACGGCATCGTCGTCAAGCCGCTCTACACCGCCGAGGACACCGCCAATCTGCGCTACGCCAACACGCTGCCGGGCTTTGAGCCTTTCTTGCGCGGCCCGCAGGCCACCATGTACGCCGTGCGCCCCTGGACCATCCGCCAGTACGCCGGTTTCTCGACCGCCGAAGAGTCCAATGCCTTCTACCGCAAGGCCTTGGCTGCGGGCGGGCAGGGCGTGTCCGTCGCGTTTGACCTGGCCACGCACCGCGGCTACGACTCCGACCACCCCCGTGTGGAAGGCGACGTGGGCAAGGCCGGGGTCGCGATTGACTCGGTCGAAGACATGAAGATCCTGTTCAACGAGATCCCGCTCGACAAAGTGTCGGTCTCGATGACCATGAACGGTGCCGTGTTGCCGGTGCTGGCGGGCTACGTGGTCGCCGCCGAAGAGCAAGGCGTCTCGCAAGACAAACTGAGTGGAACGATTCAGAACGACATTCTGAAAGAGTTCATGGTGCGCAACACCTACATCTACCCGCCCGAGCCATCGATGAAGATCATCGGCGACATCATCGAGTACACGGCCAAGAACATGCCCAAGTTCAACTCGATCTCGATCTCGGGCTACCACATGCAGGAAGCCGGTGCCAACCAGGCGCTGGAAATGGCGTTTACGCTTGCCGACGGCAAGGAGTACGTGAAGACCGCGATTGCCAAGGGCATGGACGTGGACGACTTCGCGGGTCGCCTGTCCTTCTTCTGGGCGGTGGGCATGAACTTCTACCTGGAGATTGCCAAGATGCGTGCGGCCCGTTTGCTGTGGTGCCGCATCATGAAAGGCTTTGACGCCAAGAACCCCAAGAGCCTCATGCTGCGCACGCACAGCCAGACCTCGGGCTGGTCGCTCACCGAGCAAGACCCCTACAACAACGTGGTGCGCACCACCATCGAAGCCATGGCGGCCGTGTTCGGCGGCACCCAGT
>JBEEJQ010000051.1:0-16063 GCA_041169105.1 Pseudomonadota bacterium
TGGTGCTTGAAACCCTCAAAGAAGCCTCTGACGCCCTGGGCGAAGACGTGGCCAAACTGATCCACGAAGGCCCCAAAGAAGCGCTGGCCATGACCACCAACACCCAGCCCGTGATGCTGGTGTCGGCTGTGGCCGCTTACCGCGCTTGGCTGGCCGAGGGCGGTGCCAAGCCGTCCGTGGTGGCGGGTCACTCGCTGGGCGAATACAGCGCCCTGGTGGCTTCTGGCGTGTTGACGCTGGCGCAAGCCGCGCCGCTGGTACGCCTGCGCGCCGCCGCCATGCAAGAAGCCGTGCCCGTGGGCGTGGGCGCGATGGCCGCGATTTTGGGCCTGGCCTCCGACAAAGTTATTGAGGGCTGCCAGCAGGCCCAAGCCACATTCGCCGCGAGCAGCGCCGAGGTGGTCGAAGCCGTGAACTTCAACGATGCGGCGCAAACCGTGATCGCGGGCAGCAAGGCGGCGGTGGACAAAGCCTGCGAAGTGCTCAAGGGCCTGGGTGCCAAGCGTGCGCTGCTTTTACCTGTGTCGGCACCATTCCATTCGAGCCTGATGAAGCCTGCGGCTGAGAAGCTGCGCGAGAAACTGGCCACCCTCACGCTGGGCACGCCCCAGATCCCGGTGCTCAACAACATCGATGTGGCGATTGAAACCGATGCCGACCGCATCCGCGACGCGCTGTACCGTCAGGCCTTTGGCCCCGTGCGCTGGGTCGAGTGTGTGCAGGGCATCAAGGCCCGTGGCGTGACCACCTTGGTGGAATGCGGCCCTGGCAAGGTGCTGGCGGGCATGACCAAGCGCATCGATGCGGAATTGAACGGCGTGGCGCTCTACGACCCCGCGACCCTGGCCGAAGTGAAAGGAATCCTGGCATGAGCAACAAACAAGTGGCGTTGGTGACCGGCGCATCGCGTGGCATTGGCGCTTCCATTGCCCTGCATCTGGCCCAACAAGGTTTTGTGGTCATTGGCACCGCCACCAGCGATGACGGTGCGGCCAAAATCAGCCAGGCCCTGTCGGCCTTCCCCGGCAGCCGCGGTGCCAACCTGAACGTGAACGACGCGGCCGCAGGCGAAGCCCTGATCGACGCCATCGTCAAGGAGCACGGTGGCCTGCAGGTGCTGGTCAACAACGCGGGCATCACCCGCGACACCCTGGCCATGCGCATGAAGGACGACGACTGGGATGCGGTGCTGGACACCAACCTCAAGGCCGTGTTCCGCATGAGCCGCGCCGTGATCCGTCCGATGATGAAGCAGCGCTATGGCCGCATCATCAGCATCACCAGCGTGGTGGGCGCCTCGGGCAACCCGGGTCAAGCCAACTACGCCGCTGCCAAGGCGGGTGTGGCGGGCATGACCCGTGCGCTGGCCCGCGAGCTGGGCAGCCGGGGCATCACGGTCAACTGCGTGGCCCCCGGTTTCATCGAAACTGACATGACCGCCAGTCTGCCCGAAGAACAACAAAAAGCCTTGCTGGGCCAGATTCCTCTGGGCCATTTGGGCAAACCCGAAGACATCGCGCATGCCGTGGCCTACCTGGCCGGAACGCACGCGGGCTATGTCACCGGACAAGAATTGCATGTCAATGGTGGCATGTTCATGGCCTGATTTTCTGGAAACGCCTTCCAGACAGGTAAAATCTTCATTTTTCACAACCCTCAGAGGGACCCCATGAGCGATATCGAAGCACGTGTCAAGAAAATCATTGCTGAACAACTCGGCGTTGAAGAGTCACAAGTCACCAACGAAAAAGCCTTTGTGGCTGATTTGGGTGCCGACTCCCTGGACACAGTGGAACTGGTGATGGCACTCGAAGACGAGTTCGGCATCGAGATTCCTGACGAAGACGCAGAAAAAATCACCACGGTGCAAGCTGCGATCGACTACGCCCAAAGCAAGAAGGCCTGATCGACGATGACCCGGCGCCGCGTTGTTGTCACGGGTTTGGGATGCATCAGCCCCGTGGGCAACACGGTCGCCGATGCATGGTCCAACCTGCTTGCCGGTCAGTCCGGCATTGCTGCGATCACACGTTTTGATGCTTCAGCCATAGCTTGCAAGTTTGCGGGTGAAGTCAAGAACTTTGATCTGGAGTCTTACATCTCCACCAAAGAAGCGCGGACGATGGACCGCTTCATCCATTACGGCATTGCTGCGGCTGCACAGGCCATTCAGGACTCTGGGCTGCCCACTGGCGAAGCGCTGAGTGAAGAAGAGGCTTGCCGCATTGGTGTGGTGATTGGTTCGGGCATTGGCGGTTTGCCGCTGATCGAAGAAACACACACCGAATACACGGCACGCGGTGCGCGTCGCATCTCCCCATTTTTCGTCCCGGCCTCGATCATCAACATGATCTCGGGCCATGTGTCGATGCGCAGTGGTTTCAAAGGCCCTAACTTGGCCGTTGTGACCGCTTGCACCACAGGTTTGCACAGCATTGGCGAAGCCGGTCGTTTGATCGAATACGGCGACGCGGATGTCATGATTGCCGGCGGCTCTGAAGCTTGCGTGTCTCCATTGGGTGTCGGTGGCTTTGCCGCCATGCGCGCCTTGTCGACACGCAATGACGACCCCGCAGCGGCCTCTCGACCCTGGGACAAAGACCGCGATGGTTTTGTGTTGGGCGAGGGTGCTGGTGTGATGGTGCTCGAAGAGTACGAGCACGCCAAAGCACGTGGTGCCAAAATTTACGCCGAGCTGGGCGGCTACGGCATGAGCGCTGACGCCGGTCACATGACCGCGCCGAGCATGGACGGTCCCCGCCGCGCCATGATCAACGCCATGCGCAATGCCGGTGTCAACGCCGACCAGATTGACTACCTCAGCGCGCACGGCACCTCCACGCCGCTGGGCGACATCAACGAAACCAATGCCATCAAGGCGGCTTTGGGCGACCACGCGTACAAAACCGTGGTCAGCTCCACCAAGTCCATGACCGGTCACCTCTTGGGTGGCGCGGGCGGCATTGAGAGCGTGTTCACTGTGTTGGCACTGCACCATCAAAAAGTGCCGCCGACCATCAACCTGGTCAACCCCGACCCTGAGTGTGATCTGGACTACTGTGCCAACACGGCACGCGATATGAAAATCGATGTGGCCCTGAAAAACAACTTCGGTTTTGGTGGCACCAACGGCTCTCTGGTGTTCAAACGCATCTGACAGTCCTAGGCCAGGTTCACGCCATGCACAACGCCCCACCTGTGGTTTACCCGGTGGGGCGTTTTGTTTGGGGCCGCAGAGTAGCGTGGCTACTGGCTTTGGTGGGGGCTGCGGGTTTGTTGGCCTGGCAAGCAGGGAGTCAGGCCACGATGGGCAAGGTGGTGCTGGCATGGTGTGTGTGGAGCCTGTCACTGGCTGTCGCGTGGGGGTCTCTGGCGCATGAATGTTCAGCCTCAGGCCACTTGAGTTGGGATGGCGAATCATGGCTATGGCGCGATGACGCCGGACATGTGCAAACGGTGGATGTGCAGGTGCTGCTGGATGTGGGTCATGCCATCTGCTTGCGCTACGAAGGCTCCAAGTTGTTGTCGCAAGAGCCATGTCGTGCGCAATGGGCGGTGCTGCAAGCGGCGGCGATGCCCTCGTCTTGGCATGGTTTTCGTTGCGCTGTATATTCGCGCCCCATGGAGGCGTCGATGTCTGCTGATCGGTACGAATCCACTTTGAAAATATGAGCCTGCACAGCGTTGCAGCCGCTCATGGGTCTTTCACACCAAGGGATGTATGGATGTTGAATAAAGCATGGAAAAAATGCGCAGTGTCCGTCACAGCTGCGGCGCTGCTGTGTGGTTTGGCAGGGGGCTTGGCCTCAGGCGCAGCGATGGCACAAGGCCCGTCGGTCGTGCGCGGCTTGCCTGACTTCACCGAGTTGGTGGAGCAGGTCGGGCCTTCTGTGGTGAACATCCGAACCTTGGAGAAGGTACGCACCCAGGCTTCCGGCGCGGGCAGCCCCGATGAAGAGATGCAAGAGCTGTTTCGCCGCTTTTTTGGTGTGCCCATGCCCAATGCGCCGCGTCAGTCGCCCAGGGCACCCAACCGTCCGCAAGCCCCCGAAGAGGCTCAGCCACGCGGCGTGGGCTCGGGTTTCATCTTGAGTGCCGATGGCTTCATCATGACCAATGCGCACGTTGTGGAAGGGGCCGATGAAGTGATGGTGACCTTGACCGACAAGCGCGAGTTCAAGGCCCGCATTGTGGGGGCCGACAAACGCACCGATGTGGCGGTGGTCAAGATCCAGGCGACAGGCCTGCCTGCCGTGAAAGTGGGGGATGTCAGCCGCCTCAAAGTGGGCGAGTGGGTCATGGCCATTGGTTCGCCCTTTGGCCTTGAGAACTCGGTCACGGCCGGTATCGTCAGCGCCAAACAGCGTGACACCGGTGAATACCTGCCCTTCATCCAGACCGATGTGGCGATCAACCCCGGCAATTCAGGGGGACCCTTGATCAATATGCGCGGCGAAGTGGTGGGCATCAACAGCCAGATCTATTCCCGCTCAGGCGGCTTCATGGGCATTTCATTTGCCATTCCCATGGACGAAGCCATCCGCGTGAGCGATCAGCTGCGGGCTAAGGGGCGCGTCACACGCAGCCGCATTGGGGTGCAGATCGCGCCGGTGACCAAAGAGGTCGCCGAGTCGATCGGCCTGGGCAAACCACAAGGGGCCCTTGTGCGTGGCGTGGAAGAGGGCGCACCGGCCGACAAAGCCGGCATCGAAGCCGGTGACATCATCACCAAGTTCGATGGCAAAACCATCGAAAAAATGTCGGACTTGCCGCGTTGGGTGGGCAACACCAAGCCCGGTACGCGTGCACCCATCACGGTGTTTCGCCGAGGTGCCAGCAAGGAGCTGAACATCACCGTGGCGGAGATTGAAACCGATAAGGCCGAGTCAGCCACGGCTGAGAAAAAGGCTGCCCCCACCAAAGCCGCAAGCCTCGGCTTGGTGGTGAGCGATTTGATGCCTGCGCAGAAGAAGGAGTTGCGGGTGCGTGGAGGTGTGGTGGTGGACACTGCGACCGATGCGGCCGCGCGAGCAGGCATCCAGGAGGGCGACCTGATTTTGGCGGTCGCCAACATGGAAGTGGCCACGGTCAAGGAGTTCGAAGCTGTGGTGGCCAGGCTCGACAAGAGCCGCCCGGTGAGTCTTTTGATCCGCCGTGGCGATGGGGCTCAGTATGTGTTGATCCGCCCGGGCAAATGAGCGAGCTGCGAACTTGTCAAGAGTCCCGCAGCTTTGCTGGGGTATTTCCGCACTTGTGTGGGACAGACAAAAAATATTCGCCGCTTGAGCCAAGAGCTTTAAAAGTGTGCGATTGCTAACTTTAATGGGCTCTCATAACGAATTTGGATAAAATCAGGCGTCTTGACCATGAATTCATGGCATATCGGACCGGGTCGAATTCACGATGCGGGATTCCACAAAAGAATCCACCGCTCATTCACAGATGCTCCACAAGTTGTTCCATGAAGTATTCGGGGCTCTGTGGATAAGCTGTGATTAAGATTCATGTTGCAAAGCAGCAACGACCGGTCAGAAGCGTTTTGGGGGCTGTGCGAAATGGGCAATTTGCCTACAATGAAGTCCCAACTATCGCAGTTGCCATAGATTGTTGGTTCAGGGCGCGTCATTCAAAAGACGCGCCCTTTTTTCTTTTTCGGATCATTGATCCACACCTACTTGCAGACCTTCCTTGATGAATCACATCAGAAACTTTTCGATCATTGCGCACATTGACCATGGCAAATCCACGCTGGCCGATCGCTTGATTCAGCGTTGCGGAGGTTTGGAAGCTCGTGACATGGAAGCCCAGGTGCTTGACTCGATGGACATCGAGAAAGAGCGCGGCATCACCATCAAGGCGCAGACCGCTGCCTTGCACTACAAAGCCAAAGACGGACAGATCTACAACCTGAATCTGATCGACACACCGGGACACGTGGACTTCTCCTATGAAGTTTCTCGCTCGCTGTCTGCCTGTGAAGGTGCCTTGCTGGTGGTTGACGCCAGCCAAGGGGTGGAAGCGCAAACCGTGGCCAACTGTTACACCGCACTCGACTTGGGCGTGGAAGTGGTGCCGGTCCTCAACAAGATGGACTTGCCCAACGCGGACCCCGACAACGCCCGCGCCGAAGTCGAAGATGTGATCGGCATCGACGCGACGGATGCCATTCCCTGTTCGGCCAAGACCGGCATGGGCATCGATGAAATCCTGGAAGCCATCGTGGCCAAAGTGCCCGCACCCACGGGCAACGCCGACGGTCCCTTGCGCGCCATGATCATCGACAGCTGGTTTGACAGCTACGTCGGTGTGGTCATGCTGGTGCGCGTGGTCGATGGCCAGTTGATCAAGGGCGAGCGCATCCGCATGATGGCCAGCAACGCCGTCTATGAAGTCGGTAGCCTGGGCGTGTTCACGCCGGCCAACCAGCCACGCGAGATGCTCAAGGCCGGCGAGGTGGGCTACATCATCGCGGGCATCAAGGAGCTGCAAGCGGCCAAGGTGGGCGACACCGTGACGCTGGAGAAAAAGCTGCCCAACAACGCAGGCCCGGCCACAGAGGCCTTGCCCGGTTTCAAGGAAATCCAGCCGCAGGTGTTTGCCGGCTTGTACCCGACCGAAGCCAACCAGTACGACGCGCTGCGCGACGCGCTGGAAAAGCTCAAGCTCAACGACGCTTCGCTGCACTACGAACCCGAGGTGTCGCAAGCGCTGGGCTTTGGTTTCCGTTGCGGTTTCCTGGGCTTGTTGCACATGGAGATCGTCCAAGAGCGCTTGGAGCGCGAGTTCGATCAGGACCTGATCACCACCGCGCCCAGCGTGGTGTATGAAGTGGTCAAAGGCGACGGCGAAGTCATCATGGTGGAGAACCCTTCCAAGATGCCCGATCAAGGCAAGCTGCAGGAAATCCGTGAACCCATCGTCACCGTGCACTTGTACATGCCCCAAGACTATGTGGGCCCCGTCATGACGCTGGCCAACCAAAAGCGCGGCGTGCAGATGAACATGGCCTATCACGGCCGCCAAGTCATGTTGACCTACGAGATGCCTTTGGGCGAGATCGTGCTGGACTTCTTTGACAAGCTCAAATCGGTCAGCCGAGGCTATGCTTCGATGGACTACGAGTTCAAGGAGTACCGCGCCTCTGACGTGGTCAAGGTCGACATCATGCTCAACGGCGAGAAGGTCGATGCGCTGTCCATCATCGTGCACCGCACCCAGGCCCAGTACCGTGGTCGTGCCGTTGCGGCCAAGATGCGCGAGATCATTTCGCGCCAGATGTTCGATGTGGCCATTCAAGCGGCCATTGGTGCCAACATCATTGCCCGTGAAACCATCAAGGCCTTGCGCAAAAACGTGCTGGCCAAGTGCTACGGTGGCGACATCACGCGTAAACGCAAACTGCTCGAAAAGCAGAAGGCGGGTAAAAAGCGCATGAAACAGATTGGCTCGGTCGAGGTGCCTCAAGAGGCATTCTTGGCGATTTTGCAGGTGGAAGATTGATGCAGTTTTTAACGTCTTTGGTGCTGGCCGCTTTTGTGGGCTATGCCGGCAGTTGGTACCTCGGTTTCATCGAGGGCAACTTCGCCTTGCTCCTGTTCATGGCCACGGTCGTCACGGGCGTGTACTGGCTGGCTGAGCGTTTCGTGTTTTTGCCTCGCCGCCAAGAGGCCGCAGCGCAACTGGAAGCCCAAGCCGCCCAGCGCCGCCTGGACCTGAACAAAATGGGCATCGAGAAAATCGACACCGACATCCAGGACGCGCGTGACAAATTGCTGATGCAGCCTTGGTGGCTGGACTGGACCGCTGGTTTGTTCCCGGTCATCGTGGTCGTGTTCATCTTGCGTTCGTTTTTGTTTGAGCCTTTCAAGATCCCATCCGGCTCGATGATCCCGACGCTGCAAATTGGCGATTTGATTCTGGTGAACAAATTCCATTACGGCGTGCGCTTGCCGGTGCTCAACACCAAGCTGACCGAAGGCACGCCCGTGCAGCGCGGCGATGTGATGGTGTTTCGCTACCCACCCAAGCCCAATGTGGACTACATCAAGCGTGTGGTGGGTGTGCCGGGCGATGAGGTGGCTTATCTGAACAAGAAGCTCACCATCAACGGGCAGGCCATTGAGACTCAGGCCTTGCCCGACTATTTCGACGATTCCACCATGCGCTACTTCAAGCACTTCAGCGAAAAGCTGGGCAGCAAGCCGCACCTGTCGATTCAGGACAATGACCGTCCGGCTTTTGTGCCGGGTGTGGATCCTTTCCCTTTCAGCGAAAACTGCCAGTACACCGTTGAAGGTGTGCGTTGCAAAGTGCCTGCAGGGCATTACTTCATGATGGGCGACAACCGCGACAACTCGCTGGATTCGCGCTACTGGGGCTTTGTGCCCGATGCCAACATCGTGGGCAAAGCCTTCTTTGTCTGGATGAACTTTGGCAACCTCAAGCGCATTGGCGCTTTTGACTGAGGTGAGCGTGGCCACCACATCTGCTGTTTCTCCTGCCCTGTCTGAATTGCAAATTCGCCTGGGCTATGCGTTTCGTCAGCCCGGCCTGTTGCAGCAAGCGGTCACGCACCGCAGCTTCAGCGCAGACCACAACGAGCGCCTCGAATTCTTGGGTGACTCGGTCTTGAACCTGTCGGTCGCGCACCTTTTGTATGCCCAATTGGCAACTTTGCCCGAAGGCGATTTGTCCCGCGTGCGTGCCAATCTGGTCAAGCAAGACACCTTGCACCAACTGGCCAAGACGCTGGACCTGTCGGCCGTCATGCGCCTGGGCGAGGGCGAGATGCGCTCCGGCGGGCAAGGGCGTCCGTCTATCCTGGCCGACGCCCTTGAGGCGATCATTGGCGCGGTCTATCTGGACGGCAGCTACAAAGATGCGCAAGCACTGGTCGAGCGCCTGTTTGCCAAGGTCGACATCAAACCCGACATGCAGGCGGTGGGCAAAGACCCCAAGACCGAACTGCAAGAGTGGTTGCAAGGCCGCAAGCTGGCCTTGCCCAAGTACACCGTCATCGGCACCTCGGGGGCCGCACACCGTCAGGTGTTTGAAGTCTCTTGCGAAGTGACCGAATTGCGCCAGACCCAACAAGGCTCGGGCGCGTCGCGTCGGGCAGCCGAGCAAGCAGCGGCCGAAGCCCTGCTGAAAATCCTCAAATCAGAAAGCGCCGTATGAGCACCGACAAAATTCAGGGCGATGAGCCCGAACGCACCGCACACGAGCAAATCGTGCGCCGCCCGGTGCAAATCGCAGGCGTGACCATCCAGCCGCGTGACAGCGTAGAAGCCGCTGCCTTGCCCGCCGTGACCGTTGCCGCCCCAGTGGCGGTTGAAGGCCAGCGTTGCGGCTTGGTGGCCATCGTGGGCAAGCCCAACGTGGGCAAATCCACCTTGCTCAATGCGCTGGTGGGTCAAAAGATCAGCATCACCTCGCGCAAGGCGCAAACCACGCGTCACCGCATTACCGGCATCCGCACCCAAGGTGCCAACCAGTTCGTGTTTGTGGACACGCCCGGTTTTCAGACCATCCATGGCACGGCACTCAACAAGTCGCTGAACAAAACCGTGGTGGGCGCTGTGGGGGATGTGGATTTGGTCTTGTTCGTGGTCGAGGCGGGCAGCTTCACCACGGCTGATGCCAAGGTGCTGGCCTTGCTCAAGCCCGGCATCCCGGTCTTGCTGGTGGCCAACAAACTCGACAACGTGCACCGCCGTGGCGACATCGCCCCTTGGTTGGGCGAGATGCAAGAGCGCCACGCCTTCACCGAGTTTTTCCCCATGTCGGCCAAGCAACCCAAAGACATCGAGCGCTTGCTCGGAGTTTGCGAAAAATACCTGCCCGAGCAAGCTTGGTGGCACGGCGAAGACGAACTCACCGACCGCAGCGAGAAATTCCTCGCCAGCGAAATGGTGCGTGAAAAACTCTTCCGCTTGACGGGTGACGAGCTGCCCTACACCTCCACGGTGGTGATCGACAAGTTTGAAGAAGAACCCGGCCGCACGTCCAAGCGCATGCTGCGCATTGCGGCCACCATCGTGGTCGAGCGCGAAGGCCACAAGGCCATGGTGATCGGTGACAAGGGCGAAAAGCTCAAGCGCATCGGCACCGAGACCCGCATGGAGCTGGAAAAGCTGCTGGACGCCAAGGTCTTCATCGAGCTGTGGGTCAAGGTGCGCTCTGGCTGGGCCGACGACGAAGCCCGCGTGCGTTCTTTCGGCTACGAATAAAGACGCAGCATGGCGACCCAACGGATCGCGGACGAGCCAGCCTATGTGCTGCACCGCTACGACTGGAGCGAAACCAGTCTGATCCTGGAAGTCTTCACCCGCCACCATGGCCGCGTGGCGGTGGTGGCCAAGGGGGCCAAGCGCCCCAGCTCCAGTTTTCGCCCGGTGCTCTTGCCTTTGCAGCCTTTGTCGCTGACTTTTGGTGGTGACGGCGATATCCGCACCCTCAAGTCGGCCGAATGGGTGGGCGGTCATGTCATGCCCACGGGCGAAGCCCTGCTGTCGGGCTACTACCTCAATGAACTGCTCATGCGCCTGTTGGTGCGTGCTGATGCGCATCCCCGATTGTTCGAGGTTTATGCCGCCGCTGTGCGTTTGCTCGCCAGTGGCGAGCCCAGTGCCCTGCAATGGGCCTTGCGTGGCTTTGAGCTGATCTTGCTCAAGGACATTGGCCTCTTGCCGGCGCTCAATGCCCAGACGCTCACCCTCAAAGCCTTGGTGTCCGATGAACACTATGCCTTGGTGCCAGAAGCGGGGCTGCAATGGGTGCCCGCCGATGACCGCAACGCTTTGACGGGTAGCCAGTGGCTGGCGCTTCAAGCGGCCTTGGACGATGCGAACCCGATGGCCGCTTTGGTGCGTGACTGCGGCGACTTGTTGATCCAGTTGCAGCGCCCCATGCGCCTGATGCTCAACTACCATTGCGGTGTGGGTGCTTTGCGCACCCGCCAAATGATGCTGGACTTGCAAACCTTATGACCCCTAACTCCCCCAACGTGGCCCTGTCGGTCAACGTCAACAAAGTGGCGCTCTTGCGCAACTCGCGCCATCTAGGCATCCCCAGCGTGACCCGTGCCGCCGAGCTGTGCCTGCAAGCGGGTGCGCAGGGCATCACCATCCACCCCCGGCCCGACGAGCGGCACATTCGCGCCAGCGACGTGAGCGAGCTGACTGCCCTGATGAAGGCCTGGCCCGACCGCGAGTTCAACATCGAAGGCAATCCCTTTCACAACCTGATGGACCATGTGCGCACCGTGCGTCCGCACCAGGTGACCTTTGTGCCCGACAGTGAAGGCCAGTTCACCAGCGACCATGGTTGGACTTTTCCGCAAGATGCCGAGCGCCTCAAACCCCTGATTGACGAGTGCAAGGTCCTGGGTGTGCGCGTGAGCCTGTTCATGGACCCGATTCCAGAGCAAATGGCCGCCGCCCGCGCCGTGGGTGCTGATCGGGTCGAGCTTTACACCGAGCCCTATGCCGCCACCTGGGGCACGCCAGAGAACGCCGCGCAGCTGCAGCGCTATGCCGACGCGGCCGATGCCGCCACCCAAGCGGGCTTGGGCCTCAATGCGGGGCATGACCTCAACCGTGACAATTTGCCCGCCTTCGTGGCGGCGGTGAAGGGCTTGCAGGAGGTCTCGATCGGCCACGCCCTGATCGCCGATGCCCTGGAGCTGGGTTACACCGCCACCGTGCAGGCCTATCTGGCCTGTCTGAAAACATGATCTACGGCATCGGCACCGACATCTGCGACATCCGCCGCGTCAAGGCCAGCCTGGAACGGCACGGTGAGCGCTTTGCCGCCAAAGTGCTCAGCGACGCCGAGATGGCCACCTGGAAAGCCCGCAGCTCCCGCTGGCCTGAGCGGGGTGTGCGTTATCTGGCCACCCGCTTTTCGGCCAAAGAGGCTTTCAGCAAGGCCATTGGTTTGGGCATGCGCATGCCCATGACCTGGCGGCTGTGCGAGGTGAGCAAGCTGCCCAGCGGTCAGCCGGTCATCGTCTTGCATGGGGTGCTCAAAGATTGGTTTGAAGCCAAAAACCTCAGTGCCCACATCACCGTGACCGATGAGTCCGAATACGCCGCGAGTTTTTGTGTGGTCGAAACCCGCCCCTCTTGATTTTCCTTGCTTGACCCTGAACTGCTGAGACACGCATGAGCATCCACGCCCCCCTGATCATCGACATCGAAGGCCATACGCTGAGTGCGGTGGACCGCCGCCGCCTGGCCAACCCCCTGGTAGGCGGCATGATTTTGTTTGGCCGCAACTGGCACAGCCGTGCACAGCTCACCGATTTGTGCGCCGACATCAAAAGCATCCGTCCTGACCTCTTGATCGCGGTGGACCACGAAGGCGGGCGTGTGCAGCGCTTTCGCACCGACGGCTTCACCCATCTGCCCAGCATGCGGGCCATCGGAGAACTCTGGGCACAAGACGACAAGGGCCAGCCTGGCACCGGCGTGCTCAAGGCTTGCGAAGCGGCCACCTCGGCGGGGTTCATCCTGGCCAGCGAGCTGCGCGCTTGCGGGGTGGATTTCAGCTTCACCCCTGTTCTGGATTTGGACCACGGTGAAAGCGGCGTCATTGGCGACCGCGCCTTTGCCCGCGACCCGCGTGTGGTGAGCCTGCTGGCCCGCAGCCTGATGCAGGGCCTCTTGCAAGCGGGCATGGGCAACTGCGGCAAACATTTTCCCGGGCACGGTGCGGTCAAAGCCGACTCGCATGTGGCCTTGCCGGTGGACAAGCGCAGCCTCAAAGCCATTCTGGCCGACGATGCGCAGCCCTACCGTTGGCTGGGCAGCGTGCTCAACGCTGTCATGCCTGCGCATGTGATCTACAGCAAGGTGGACAGCCGCCCGGCAGGGTTTTCGCCGCGCTGGCTGCAAGACATCTTGCGTGCTCAGCTGGGCTTTCAGGGGGTGGTCTGCACCGACGACCTGTCGATGGCCGCCGCCCGTCAGATGGACGGCCGCACGCTCAGCTACACCGAGGCGGTGATCACCGCGCTGCAAGCCGGGTGTGACCTGGCCCTGCTGTGCAACCGCTCGGCCGTGAACGGCGGCGCAGAACTCGACGAAGTGCTTGACCAACTGGCCGAAGCGCAAGTCAAAGGCCGCTGGCAGCCCAACGAGGTCAGCGAAGAACGCCGACTGAACCTGCTGCCGCGCTCGCCCGCACGTGCTTGGGACGAGTTGGTGCGCTCGGCCGATTACATGCAGGCGCTCGACCGCTTGCCTTGACCTGAACAGGACATCTGAATGAACTGGATCGTGCGCATTTTCATGGGCCTTCTCGGCCTCGCCTTTCTGGCGGGCCTCTTGCTGGCGTTGGGCCTTTACATCGTGTTCGCCACCGTGCGCTGGTTGCTCACCGGGCGCAAGCCTCAGGTGGTGATGGTCTGGCAGCAGTTCAGCGACCTGCGCAAAGGCGCACGTTTCGGCGGCCAGCCCGGCTTTGGGGCGGCCGGTCCATCCGGTTTCGAGTCACAACGCCAGGACGACATCGTCGACGTTGAAGTGCGCGAGGTGGTGGACGACGCACCCCGCCTGCCGCCGCGCCAGCAGGGCTGACGCAGAAAGCACAAACCCGGCCAAGGCCGGGTTTGTTTTTGGGGGTGCGCTGAGCTTATTCCTGCACATGCCGCAGGGCCGGGAACAAGATTACGTCCCGGATGCTGGCGCTGTCGGTCAGCAGCATCATCAGGCGGTCGATGCCGATGCCGCAGCCGCCGGCGGGGGGCATGCCGTATTCGAGGGCGCGCACAAAGTCGTGGTCGTAGTACATGGCTTCGTCGTCGCCGTCGTCTTTGGCGGCCACTTGGGCGTGGAAGCGGGCGGCCTGGTCTTCGGCGTCGTTCAACTCGGAAAAGCCGTTGCCGAACTCGCGGCCAGTGATGTAGAGCTCAAAGCGCTCGGTCACTTCGGGGCGGCTGTCGTTGGCGCGGGCCAACGGGCTGATCTCGGTCGGGTGCTCCATGATGAAGGTGGGCTCCCAGAGCTTGTCTTCCACGGTCTCTTCGAAATAGAACACCTGCAGGCTGGCGAGGCTCCGTGTGGACAGCTTGTCCTTGGCTTCGCTCATGCCCAGCTTCTTGAGGGCGTTGATCAGCCACTCGGCGTTGTCCACGTTGTCACCCGCTTCGGTGTGCTTCACGATGGCTTCGCGGATGGTCATGCGCGCGAAAGGCTTGTTCAGATCCACGGGCTTGCCGTTGTAGGTCAAGTCCAGGGTGCCTGCAGCGGTCATGGCTGCGTCGCGGATCAGGCTTTCGGTAAAGCCCATCAGGTCCTGGTAGTTCCAGTACGCTGCGTAGAACTCCATCATGGTGAACTCGGGGTTGTGGCGCACCGAGATGCCTTCGTTGCGGAAGTTGCGGTTGATCTCGAACACGCGCTCAAAACCGCCGACCAGCAAGCGCTTGAGGTACAGCTCGGGCGCGATGCGCAGGAACATGTCTTGTTCGAGCGCGTTGTGGTGCGTCACAAAGGGGCGTGCGTTGGCACCGCCGGGAATGGGGTGCAGCATGGGCGTCTCGACTTCGAGGAAGCCGTGTTGGACCATGAACTCGCGGATGCCGCTCACGGCCTTGCTGCGGGCCACAAAGCGCTTGCGGGCGGCTTCGTCGGTCATCAGGTCGACGTAGCGCTGGCGGTATTTGACTTCCTGGTCGGCCACGCCGTGGAACTTGTCGGGCATGGGGCGCAGGCTCTTGGTGAGCATGCGGATGCTGGTGACGTGAATGGACAGCTCGCCAGTGCGGGTCTTGAACAGGTGGCCTTCCACGCCCACGATGTCGCCCAGGTCCCAGTGCTTGAACAGGGCGTACAGGTCTTCACCCACATCGTCGCGGGTCACATAGACCTGGATGCGGCCTGTCGCGTCTTGCAGCGTGGCAAAGCTGGCCTTGCCCATCACGCGCTTGAGCATCATGCGGCCTGCGACCTTGGCGGTGGTTTTGGCCACGCCTTCGCCATTCAGTTCTTCGGCGGCTTTCTCGCCGTGGGCCTGGTGCAGGTTGGCCGCGTGGTGCTCGGGCTTGAAGTCGTTGGGGAAAGCGACACCTTTGCCGTCGGCTTGCGCCAGGCGCATGGCTTTGAGCTTCTCGCGGCGCTCGGCGATCAGTTGGTTTTCATCCTGTGGCGCTGGGGTGGGCGCGGCAGCGGCTGGAGCGTTGGCAGTCGTGTCAGACATGGCGAGGTGCGGTTGGGACCGTGGCGCATGAAGCGCCCGATCCGGGGGTTGAAATGTGCGCGAAGGCGCAAAGCCCTCTATTTTAAGAGTTTGCGGGCGGTTTCCCGTCGGGGCCAGCATCAGAAGTTGGCGCGACCAGATCGCCGATCAACTCCAGCCGCATCAAGGGCTCTTGCAGGGCAAACAGGCGGTATTTCATGGCCAGGGGCAAAGGCAGCAATTCGCCCCAGCGGTTGGACAGCCAGCCGCAGTCCTGCAGCCGCCAGGCTTCGTTCCAGTGCGGCACCTCGCTGGGCTGCGCGCTCAACTGGCTCAGGGCCTCGTGCATGTGTGCCGACAGGTGTTGCAGGTCTTCGGGCACTTGCACGGCGGGCTCGGGCGGCAGCGCTTGCACCCGCCCCAGCCACAGGCCGTCGCTGCGCTGCTGCGTGGCCTCGATGCGAAACTTCTCCACGCCTCGGCACCAAACCATGACCAAGCCGGGTTGGGGCCGCGCGATGCGCTCGATCTGCACCCGGGTACCGATGGCCTCGAACTGCTCGGCCGCTGCGCCGGGGCGGTGTACCTCACGCCCCTGGGTCAGGGTGACCACGCCAAAGCCGGTGCCCTGACGCTCGCATTCGCCAATCATTTGCAGGTAGCGCAACTCAAACAGCTGCAAAGGCAGCAAAGCGCCGGGAAACAGCACGGTGCCCAAAGGAAACAGGGGCAATTCTGTCTGTGATTCGGGCGATGGGGCGGGGTTTTCAGGCATCTGGGTATCATCGCACGAGCAGGAGAACAAGCGATGTGGTTTCAGATGGTGAGTGTGGTGTTGGATGTGTTGGCGGGCTTGGTGGCAGGCACGTGTTTGCTGCGTTTT
>JBEEJQ010000052.1:0-15876 GCA_041169105.1 Pseudomonadota bacterium
CCAAACCCACAACGCTTCGGTTGCGGCTTCGGGTGTGGTGGCATGGTTGGCTTGGACCACCAGATACTGGCTGTCTGCATGGGCAGGCAACGCTTTGTAGATGGCAGCAGAGCCCAAAGGATACAAGGGATCGAGGGTGCCGATGGCCCAGAACACCGGCACAGGCTTTTGAAAATGGCGGGCGCTCAGCGCCATATTGCCCCAGCCTTGTGGGTCGAAATAACTCCACAGCGCGGCCGCAGGTGCTCTGACTTGTCGGCGTTGGACTTGGTTGATGTCGGTCATCTCCACCAGGCTGTCGCCTTGTCCAGCTTGCACCGCTTGTTGCGCTGCGTCGATGCCGCGACGAACCTCAGGAATGGGGTAAAAATTCTCGGGCACGTGGCCCGGGGCCATGGGCAGCACCGCGTCCACATCGCCCACCTGCGCCATGTAGGCCAGCGATGCATTGGCCCCGAAACTTTGGCCGCCCACAGCCACCCATTGCACGCCCGATTGGCGGAACTCGTTCACCGCCTGACGAATTTGCACCAGCGCATCGGCATATGGCTTGTCATACAAACGCTGACGCGACCAGGGCATTTCCAGCAACTTGACCTGACACACTGGTTCCAGCTTTTGCACCACAGGCTTGAGGTAAGGCGACTGCGGCATACCCCATTTGCCATGCATCAGCACCACGCCGCAGGACAGGGGCTCGGCCGTTGCGGGTGTGCAGGCCAAAAATCCCGCCAGCAGCCAGGCCAAGGCTGCAGCCGTGCGGCGCATCAAAAGCCCACCGCCTGGCCGTCACGGCGCGGGTCGCTGGCGGCCATATAGCCTTCCACGCCCGGATCGCCCATGCGCCAGATGAATTGGCCAGCGCCAAAATCCTGATACGAGTCGTTGATGATGTCCAGCTCATGGCCGCGAGCGATCAGCCCCTGCACGGTCTGGTCGTTCATGGCGGCTTCGACGTTGATGTTCATGCCGGTGTTGTAGCGCCAGCGCGGTGCATCGCAAGCAGCTTGCGGGTTCTGGTGGTAATCGAGCATGCGCACCAGGGTCTGCATGTGGCCTTGGGGCTGCATATTGCCGCCCATCACGCCGTAGCTCATGACCGGTTGACCGTCTTTGGTGAGGAAGGCCGGAATGATGGTCTGGAAAGGCCGCTTGCCAGGCATCACCAAGTTGGCGGTGTTGGCCCCTTGAAGGTTGGTGCTAAAACCATGGCCCCGGTTTTGCAGGCTGATGCCGTAGGTCGGTTCCACCACGCCCGAGCCAAAGCCCATGTAGTTACTCTGGATGAAGCTGACCATCATGCCGTTTTCGTCAGCGGCCGTGAGGTAAATCGTGCCGCCCTTGACCGGGTTGCCCGCCTGGAAGTTTTGCGCCTTCTTCATGTCGATCAACTTGGCGCGGCTGGCCAGATAGGCCGGGTCGAGCATCTGCTCGGGCGTGACTTCCATGTAGCGCGGATCGGCCACATAGCGGTACACATCGGCAAAGGCGAGCTTCATGGCTTCGATTTGCAGGTGCTGCGAATCGACGCCGTCCACCGCGTGGCTGGCCAGGTCAAAGTTCGACAGGATGCCCAAGGCAATCAGCGCAGCGATGCCCTGCCCGTTGGGCGGGATCTCGTGCAGGGTGTAGCCCCGGTAGTCTTGCGCAATCGGCTTAACCCATTCGGGCTTGAAGTCGGCCAGGTCTTTGGCGGTGATGCTGCCGCCGTTGTCCTTGGCGAACTTTTCAATCGCTTCGGCGATTTCGCCGCCATACAGGGCCTGGCCCTTGGTGGCAGCGATGGCCCTCAAACCTCGCGCCGCGTTCTTGAACTGGAACAACTCGCCCACCTCGGGCGCACGGCCCCAAGGCAAAAAGCTTTGCGCAAAGCCCGGTTGCGATTGCAACTCGGGCGTGGCGGCCGCCCATTTTTGCTGCACCACCACCGGAATCAAATAACCGCGCTCGGCCACGTCAATGGCGGGCTCCAGCAAATCGGCAAAGGGCAGCTTGCCAAAGCGTTCGCTCAAGGCGACCCAGCTGGCCACAGCACCCGGCACGGTGACCGAGTCGAAGCCGCGCTTGGGCGGCGTTGCGGCATCGCTGCCGTATTTGCGGTGAAAGTAGTCGGGCGTCCAGGTGACGGGTGCCGGGCCGGACGAGTTGAGGCCATGCAGCTCCTGGCCGTCCCACAAAATCGCAAAGGCGTCCGAGCCCAGGCCACAGCTGACCGGCTCGGTCAAGGTGATCACAGCGGCGGCAGCAATGGCGGCATCGACCGCGTTGCCGCCCTTGAGCATCATGCGCAGGCCCGCTTGCGCGGCCAGCGGGTGCGAGGTGGACACCACGTTGCGCGCAAACAGTGGCAAGCGGGTGCTGGTGTAGGGGTATTGGTTTTGAAATGGCATGTCAGTCCAGGGTGATCTTGCGTTCGCTGATGATCTTTTTCCATTTGGCCGATTCTTTGGCCAACATGGCACCAAATTGCGCAGGTGTGCCGCCCACGGGCTCGATGCCCAGGCGTTGCAACTTATCGATGACTTCGGGGTCTTGCAGCACCTGATTCGCCGCCGTGTTCACACGCGTGACCACATCGGCAGGCAGCCCTTTGGGGCCAAACAGGCCGAACCAGGTGTTGGATTCATAGCCAGGCAAGACATCGGCAATCGGCGGAATGCCGGGGGCCAGCGGTGTGGCCTTGAGGGTGGTCACGCCCAAGGCGCGCAAGCGGCCATCGCGCACATGCGGCAAGCCCGTGGGCAAGCTGTCAAACAGCACATCGACCTTGCCACTGACCAGATCGGGAATGGCCAGGGCTGTGCCCTTGTAAGGGATGTGCACCACAAACACATCGGCCTGCGACTTGAACAGCTCGGCGGTCAACTGCACGATGGTGCCGTTGCCACTCGATGCGTAGTTCAAGCGGCCCGGGTTCTTTTTGGCGTGGTCAATCCATTCCTTGACGGTTTTGGCCGGAGAACTGTTGGGCACCAGCATGATGCTGGGCGCATTGCCCACCTGGCTGATGGGCGTGAAGTCTTTCACCGCGTCATAGGGCATGCGCGGGTTCAGGTTGGGACCAATCGAGTGTGTGCTGGAAGTGGCCAGGAGCAAGGTGTAGCCATCGGGCACGGCTTTGGCAGCGAGGTCGGACCCCAAGGTGCCGCCTGCGCCCGGGCGGTTTTCCACCACGAGGGACTGACCCAGTTTGTCGCCCAGCTTTTGCGACAAGCTGCGGGCAAACAAGTCGGTTGCGCCACCCGCGGGAAAAGGCACGATCAAGCGCACGGGTTTGCTGAGATAGGACTGGGCCTGCGCGGTGAAAACAGCTCCGCCCAAACAGAAAGCAGCCATCCAAGTGGCGATCAGTGCTCGTCTTTGCATGCGCATGTCCTGATTGAATAAATAAAGCCCCGCAAGGGGCAAAGCATTAGCCGATGAACAATTTTCTCAGAGGCTGCAAGACCTGACACACCCGCAGGTGACAGTGGGTGCGCCATGAAAAACGGCCTCACACAGGAGGCCGTTTGCGTCAATGCCTGAGCAATGAATCAGTCTTCCACGAAGGCTTCTTCACGCTTGGACTTGACCGCGGGCAAGAGCACGATGATGAGCAAGACCAATGCCGCTGCCAACAGGCTGGCCGACAAAGGACGTGTCACGAACACGCTCCAGTCACCACGCGAGAGCAGCATGGCGCGGCGCAGGTTTTCTTCCATCATCGGGCCCAGGATGAAGCCCAGCAGCAGCGGTGCAGGCTCCACACCCAGCTTGATGAAGGTGTAACCGATCACACCGAACATCGCCACCATCCAGATGTCGAAGGTGTTGTTGTTGGTCGAGTACACACCGATCGCGCAGAACAGCACGATGGCGGGGAACAACCAGCGGTAAGGCACTGTCAGCAGCTTGATCCACATGCCAATCAAAGGCAGGTTCAAGATCACCAGCATCAGGTTGCCGATCCACATCGAGGCGATCAGGCCCCAGAACAGTTCGGGGTTGCTGGTCATCACCTGAGGACCAGGCTGGATGTTGTGGATCGTCATCGCGCCCACCATCAAGGCCATCACCGCGTTGGGTGGAATGCCCAAGGTCAGCAAAGGAATGAAGGAGGTTTGCGAACCGGCGTTGTTGGCCGACTCAGGCGCTGCCACACCGCGGATGTTGCCCTGACCAAAAGGCACTTCACCGGGCTTGAGCTTGGTTTTCTTCTCGATGGTGTAGGCCGCAAAGGCCGCCAGCAAAGCACCGCCACCCGGCAAGATGCCCAACACGGAACCGATGGTCGTGCCACGCAGCACGGCAGGCACCATGTTCTTGAAGTCTTGTGCTGTGGGCAGCAAACCCTGGACCTTGCCGGTGAAGACTTCACGGTCCTCTTCTTTTTGCGACAGGTTGGAGATGATCTCGCCATAGCCGAACACACCCATGGCGATCACAATGAAGCCAATGCCATCGGTCAGCTCAGGAATGTCGAAGCTAAAGCGTGCCACGCCAGAGTTCACGTCGGTACCGACCAAGCCCATCAGCAGACCGAGCACGATCATGGCCACCGCCTTGAGCAATGAGCCCGAAGCCAAGACCACCGCACCGATCAAGCCCAGGATCATGAGCGAGAAGTATTCGGCCGGGCCGAACTTGAAAGCGACTTCGGTCAGGGGCGCAGCAAATGCGGCCAGGATCAAGGTGCCCACGCAACCGGCAAAGAACGAACCCAGACCCGCAGCGGCCAAGGCCGGACCTGCGCGGCCCTTGCGGGCCATCTGGTAACCATCGATCACGGTGACCACCGATGACGATTCACCGGGCAAATTGACCAAGATCGCGGTGGTCGAACCACCGTATTGAGCGCCGTAGTAAATACCGGCCAGCATGATCAGCGCAGCCACAGGGGGCAGCGCGTAGGTGGCAGGCAGCAACATGGCGATGGTCGCCACGGGGCCAATGCCTGGCAAGACACCAATCAAGGTGCCGAGCAAACAGCCCACAAATGCATAAATCAGGTTTTGGAAGGTGAACGCCACCCCAAAACCGAGGGACAGGTTATTGATCAGATCGGTCATGAATAACTCCTCAGCCGACGATGAAGGTAGGCCACACGGGGAACTGCAGTTTCAGCAGCATGATGAACGCCAGGTAGCTGCCGATCGACAACACCACGGACAGAATCAACACCTCTTTGAGCTTGAACGAGTCGCCTGCCAGGCTCGCCACAATGGTCACGCCAAAAATGGCCGCGATCAGCCCCATGGCTGGAATGCCCAAGCTGGGCAAGCCACCCAACAAAACACCAAACAACAAGTTGGCCGCGATGATGAAGAACAAAGGCTTCCAGGCCCATTTGCCGATCTTTTCGCCGTCCTGGGTTTCAACAACCAGGGCTTTGAACATGATGGCACTGCCCAAAATGGCCAGAATCACGCCCAGCAGCAGCGGGAAGTAACCGGGGCCCATGCGACCACCGGTACCAATGTTGTAGCTGGTCGCGCCGTAGGCAAATGAAGCACCGACCACGGTGAACATGAGCCCGGAGAAAAAGTCTTTTTGACTCTTGATTTTCACGAGATATCTCCTCTGATTGAGTTGGGACGATTCTGCGTGAAGATGCCTCTCGCGAGGATGTGGGTTACACCTATGTCCCGCAAAGGACAAATTCATGGTTTACCCTGATGGCAAGCGCCTTGCCGCACCTGCGCAGTGCGGCCCATGCCTCATTTGCTGAGCGGTTTGAACACCCTGAGCCATTTGGGTGCGGGCAGACCCCATTTGTCCTGAATGCGCTCGGCCGCAGCCAGCAACTCTTCGCGCTTGGGGCGACTGCTGGTGCGCTGGGCCAGCACGATGGCATTGCCCTCGCGCGTGGGTTTGAAGGCCCACACCGCATCTTCGCCAAAGGCCGCGCAAATTTTCTCGACGCTGGCCGGGTAGCTGGAGGAGCGACCAAACAGGTTGACCGTCATCACGCCTTGCGGGCTGAGCAGGTCTCGGCAGTGGCGGTAAAAGTCGGGCGTGTCCAGCACCGGGGCGGCGGCGTGTTCGTCGTACAAATCCACCTGCAGCGCATCGACGGTGCCGCGCCATTCGTCGGACTGGATCTCCAGCGCCGCATCGGCCAGCACCACGCGCAAACGCTCGTCATCTGGCGGCAAGCGGAACCAGCCTCGGCAGGCATGGAGCACACCGGGGTTGAGCTCGATGGCGGTGGTGGTCATCTTGAGTTTTTTGTAGCAAAACTTGGTGATGGTGCCCGCCCCCAAGCCCAGCTGCATGGCATGTGCGCCCTTGACTTCGTCGTGTGGAAAAAACAGCAGCCAGCCAAACATGCGCTGCACATATTCCAGCTCGATGTCGTAAGGCCTGTCGAGGAACATGGAGCCCTGAATCCACTCGGTGCCCAGGTGCAGGTAACGGATCTCGCCGTCTTCCGAGAAATTGACTTCGGGCAGTTCGATTGCTTTTTTTCGGCTCATGCCATCATTCCATGGGTGTTCATCACCGCCCGCCAGGCGCTGAGTTTTTGTTCAAAAGTCCAGGACGCGTTGGCCGGACTGGTCGATGGTAGGCGATGAATCGTCACCCGCTCGGCCAAACCGGTGCTGAGCAGCGCTTTTTCGACCGCCTTGGCGTGCCGAAAGCTCTCGCCGCCGTTGTGCAAGATGCCGCTCAACTGCGGACAGCGTTGCAGCAGCCCCGGGAAATCGTTCAGCTGGGCATGGCGGATCGCACTGTCCAGACTGCCCTCGCGCTCGCAATCTGCATAGACATCCCACACACCCACGCCTTGGGCAAGCAAGCACTGGCAACGCTTGGCGTAATCGCCGTCTGCAGGCCAGGCGGCATCGGGCCACAGCGCCCGCATGATGGGCCAGAAATGGTTTTGCGGGTGGGCGTAATACTGCTGCGACTGCAATGACTTCACGCTGGGGAAACTGCCCAGCACCAATACCCTGACCGCAGGACTGAGCACCGGCGGCAAGCCCTGCAGGCGCTCGGGCGGCTGAGTGACTGCGCTGTCCGTCATGGCTGCGCCTGCGACAAAGCCGCCAGTTTGGGCAAGACACGCCAGGCGTTGTGTGTGCTGGCCTGCGCCAGATCGTGGATCGCCAGCCCTCGCAAATCGGCCAACACCTGGGCGATGCGCGGCAACTCGGCCGGGCTGTTGCGGCCTTGCGCCTGGCCCTGCGCCCGCTGCTCGGCCGTCTGATACAGCCAATGGGGCGGCATGTCGGGGGCATCGGTTTCGAGCACCATCGCCTCAAGCGGCGAATCGACGGCCAGGCGGCGCAATTGCAATGCCCGGTCATACGTGAGCGCACCGCCAAAGCCCAGCGCCAAACCCATGCCCACAAAGTGCTGCGCCTGCTGCGCACTGCCATTGAAGGCGTGGGCAATGCCCGAGCCAACCGGGTGTTGCCGCAAACCTTTGAGCAAGAGGTCCGCCGATCGGCGCACATGCAAGATCACCGGCAACCGGTGTTTTTGTGCCAGCTTCAATTGGGCGGTGTAGAAAAGCCACTGCCGCTCGCGCATGGCGGGCTCGCACAAGGCAGGGACAAAAAAATCCAGCCCTATTTCGCCCACCGCCACCAGACGCGGATCGCCTTGCCGCTCGGTCAAGGCCTCGTCCAGCGCCAGCAAGTCGTCGTCATGGGCCTGGGGTACATACAAGGGGTGAATGCCCAGGGCATAAGCATCGCCATGCCGGGCCGCCAGCTGCGCCACAGCCGCCCAATGGGCACGCTCCACGGCAGGGATCACACACAGCGCCACGCCCTGCGCACGGGCCTGGGCTCTAACCGCATCGCGATCGGCGTCAAACTCCGCCGCGTCCAGGTGGCAATGGGTGTCGATCCACATCGCAGATCAAACAGCGGGCTGCAGCACGCCTTTGACCAAATGCAGTTGCCGGTCGCAACGGGCCGCCAGCGCTTGGTCGTGCGTGACCACCACAAACGCCGTACCGCGCTCGCGGGCCAGTTGCAGCATCAGCGCGAACACACCATCGGCGGTCTCGCGGTCCAGATTGCCGGTGGGCTCATCGGCCAGCACACAGGCCGGGTCATTGACCAAGGCACGGGCCAGGGCCACGCGCTGGCGCTCGCCGCCCGACAACTCGGCGGGCCGGTGGTGCACGCGGTCGGCCAGGCCCACGCGAGCCAGCCACAAGGCCGCCAAAGTCGAAGCTTCGGCCCGGTCCTGGCGGCGGATCCAAAGCGGCATGGCCACGTTGTCCAAGGCACTGAACTCGGGCAGGAGGTGGTGGAACTGGTAGACAAAACCCAAGTAGCGGTTGCGCCACTGGCCTTGCTCGGCCGCGCTGAGCGCCGAGAGCAATTGGCCCTGCAGTTGCACGCTGCCTTGTGTGGGCGCGTCCAGCCCGCCCAGCAAATGCAAGAGCGTGCTTTTGCCCGAGCCCGAAGCGCCCACAATCGCCAAAGTTTCTCCCGCATGAACTTCCAGGTCCACCCCCTGCAGCACGGTCACATCCAGACGGCCTTCGGTGAAACGCTTGGTCAGGCCTTGGGCTTTCAAAACTGTTTTATTCATAGCGCAAAGCCTCCGCAGGGTTCACCTGGCTGGCACGCCAGCTGGGGTAGAGCGTGGCCACAAACGCCAGCACCAAAGAGATCACCGCGATCGGCACGATGTCGCTGGCCAGGGGCTCGCTGGGCATGCGGCTGATGAGGTAAATGTCACGTGGCAAAAAACTGGCGTTGAACAACTTTTCCAGCGCGGGCACGATCACATCGATGTTGAAGGCAACGAGCAGGCCCAAGAGCAAACCGCTCAGGGTGCCGATCACGCCCACCGTGGCGCCCTGCACCACAAAGATGCCCATGATGCTGCGCGGGCTGGCCCCCAAGGTGCGCAAGATGGCGATGTCGGCCCGCTTGTCGGTCACCGTCATCACCAAAGTGCTGACCAGGTTGAACGCGGCCACCGCCACGATCAGGGTGAGGATGATGAACATCATGCGTTTTTCCACCTGCACGGCGGCAAACCAGGTCTTGTTTTGCTGCGTCCAGTCGCGCACCCAAAAGCTCGCACCCAACTGCAGCTGCAATTCACGCGCCACGGTGCGGGCTTCGTGCAAATCCTTGAGCTTGAGGCGAATGCCCGTGGGCCCTTCAAGGCGGAACATGCGGGCCGCATCATCCACATGCATCATGGCCAATGTGGAGTCGTATTCGTAATGGCCCGAATGGAATGCGCCCACCACCTGCATTTGCTTCATGCGGGGCACCACGCCGGCAGGCGTGACCTGGCCTGAGGGCGACACCAACGTGACCGGATCGCCCAATTGCACCCCCAGGCTTTGCGCCAGATCGGCCCCCAACACCAAACCAAACTGCCCGGGCAACAAGCGCATCAAGGACGCGCGTTGGGCCTCCGAAGCCAAGTCGGTCACCTCGGGCTCCAAATCCGGGTCGATGCCACGCACCAGCACGCCCTTCATGTCTTCACCCCGCGCCAGCAAAGCCTGCGCGGTGATGAAAGGCGCTGCGCCCAGCACCTCGGGGTGGGCTTTGAGCTTGGCCAGCACAGCGGGCAATTCCTGCACCGCACCGCCGTCGGCGGCATACACCTCAATGTGCGAGACCACCCCCAGCATGCGGTCGCGCACTTCTTTTTGGAAGCCGTTCATCACGCTCAGCACGATGATGAGCGCCGCCACGCCCAGCGCTATGCCCAGCATTGACACGCCCGAAATGAAGGAAATGAACCCGTTGCGCCGTGTCGCGCGGCCCGCACGCGTGTAGCGCCAACCCAAAACGAGTTCGTAAGGGATATTTTTGAAAAAAGACATAAGCCTCTATTGTGAACGCCCGTATTGTGACGAACTGGCAAGGCCCTGGCAGATCGACGGCTCACGAAGGCCTGCGACAATCACCCGCCATGCACTTGATCATTCCTTACGCCGCCAGCCAGGCCTTTGCCTCACCAGAGGCGCTGTCGGGCCTGACCTTGCCAAATTTGCAGGCTTTGCTCGGCCAACTGGTGTGCACCCAGCGCGAACGCGATGAGGAAGGCACGGCCGAACCGAACCTGCCGCACGAGCGGGTGGCGGCCCGCGCATGGGGCTGGCGTCTGGATGCGCCCTTGCCCTGGGCTGCGTGGTCACAAGCGCAGGCCGGACACAGCAGCCCCCAGCCGCAAGCCTGGATCACGCCATGCCACTGGCAAGTGGGCATGGACCAAGTGCTCATGCACGACCCGGCACGCTTGCAACTGAGCGACGACGAATCACAGCAGCTGCTGCAGGCCATGCAGCCCTTTTTGCAAGAGGACGGCTTGCAGGTGACCTGGCACAGTGCGCTGGCCTGGCACGCACAAGGCGACATGCTGGCCGACTTGCCCACCGCCTCGCTGGACCGGGTGATCGGTGCCAACGTCAAGCACTGGATGCCGGATTCAGCGGCGGCCCGACCCTTGCGCCGCCTGCAAAGCGAAATGCAGATGCTGCTGTACAACCACCCTGTCAACGACGCGCGGGAAGCCCGCCGCCTGCCGACCATCAACTCCTTTTGGCTGCATGGCGCAGGCGCTTTGCCCGAGCCTGCCGCCGCTGCAGCCGGAGTGCAACTGGTCGATGGCTTGCGTGCCGCCGCCTTGCAGGGCGATGCACAGGCCTGGCAAAGCGCCTGGCATGCCCTCGACTCGGCCGTGCTGGCACCCGCACTGGCGCAGCTGCAAAGCCAGGGCGCTCTGCGCCTGACCCTGTGCAGCGAACACGCCGCCCACACCTACGAAGCGGTGCCCATGGCATGGCACCAGCGCATCGTGCGCCGCTTCCAGAAAACCACCACCCGCGCTGCTTTGCAAGCCCTCTTGAACCCATGAACCTGCTCACCCGAGATGTACCGCCCCGCAGCGCCTGGGCGCTGGAACAAGCGGGCCTGCACCCGCTGTTGGCCCGCCTGTATGCCGCACGCGGCGTGCAATCCAAAGACGAACTCGACGACGCCCTGAGCCTATTGCTGCCCCCAAGCAGCATGCTCGGCACCATCGAAGCCGCCCAATTGCTGGCCGACGCCATGGCGCAAAACCAACGCCTGTGCATCGTGGCCGACTACGACTGCGACGGGGCCACCGCCTGCGCCGTGGCGGTGCGCGGCCTGCGCATGCTGGGCGCGCAACACGTGAGCTACCTGGTGCCCGACCGGGTGGTGGACGGCTATGGCCTCACGCCCCCCATCGCCCAGCGTGTGCACGCACAAGGTGCCGATGTGCTGATCACGGTGGACAACGGCATCGCCAGCGTGGCGGGCGTGAAGGCAGCGCAGGCACTGGGCCTGCAGGTGCTGGTGACCGACCACCATTTGCCGGGCAGCGAATTGCCCACGGCCGAGGTCATCGTCAACCCCAACCAACCGGGCTGCACCTTCACCAGCAAGTCCATCGCCGGTGTGGGTGTGATGTTTTACGTGTTGCTGGCCTTGCGCGCCGAGCTGCGCCAGCGCGGCGTGTTTGACGCCAGCAAGCAACCGCGTCTTGACGCACTGCTGCCCCTGGTGGCTTTGGGCACCGTGGCCGATGTGGTGCGGCTGGACGCCAACAACCGCCGCCTGGTGGCGCAAGGTCTGCGCCGCGTGCGAGCCGGTGCCCTGCCGCCCGGCATGTCGGCACTGTTTCGCGCAGCAGGCCGCGAAACGGCCAAGGCCAGCACTTTTGACTTTGGCTTTGCCTTGGGCCCACGCATCAACGCCGCAGGCCGTCTGGCCGACATGACGCTGGGCATCGAATGCCTGCTGACCGACGACACTGGCCGTGCGGACGAGCTGGCCAAACAGCTGGACGCCATCAACCGAGAACGCCGCGTGATCGAGGGGGACATGCGCGAGATGGCGATGGAGATTGCCGAGTCGTTGTTTGACGAAGGCGACGAGCCACCGCCCGCCATTTGCGTGTTCGATCCGGATTTTCACGAAGGCGTGGTGGGCATCGTGGCCTCACGCATCAAGGACAAGCTGCACCGCCCCACCTTTGTGTTCGCGGCCAGCAGTGCGCCGGGCAAGGAGCACGAGCTCAAGGGCTCAGGCCGCTCGATCGCGGGCTTTCATTTGCGCGACGCACTCGACCTGGTGGCCAAACGCGCACCCGGCGTGCTGTTGCGCTTTGGTGGTCACGCCATGGCGGCAGGCTGCACCATTGCCGAAGAACACCTGGATGTGTTTGAAGAAACACTCAATCAGGTCGCGGTGGAATGGCTGGACGCCGCCACGCTGCAACGCCGACTGGAAACCGATGGTCCGCTGCGCGCCGAATACCGACGGGTCGATTTGGTGGACATGCTGCACCACGAGGTCTGGGGCCAGGGCTTTGCGCCGCCCGTGTTTTGCGAAGAAGTCGAGATCGTGTCGCAGCGTCTGGTGGGCGAGAAACACCTGTCCCTCAAGATGAAGCACCAAGGCCAGCCGGTGGACGGCATCTGGTTTGGCCGCACCGAGCCTTTGCCTTCAAGGGTCAAGCTGGCCTATCGGCTGGATGCCGACGAATGGCAAGGTCAGAAGCGGGTGCGCTTTTTGGTGGAAGGTGCGGAGCTTTGAAATTGTCGGAGCTGAAGCTCCGACCTACGACCGACGGCATTCGGCATTCGGCATTCGGGGTGCTGTTGGTAGGTTGGCGGCTTTAGCCCCGACAAGCCGTGTGAAAGCCGCCACACTCAATCCGGGTTGGAGAGCTTGAACGCCAACGCATTGAGCACCGGCGCTGACACCAAACCAGACACATCGCCGCCGAGCTTGGCGATCTCGCGCACCAAGGTGCTGCTGATGTGCTGCACATTCGCGCTGGTGTGCAAAAACACGGTGTCCACATCGGGGGCCAGATGGCGGTTCATGCCCGACATCTGGGTTTCGTAGTCGTAGTCGGTCACCGAGCGCAGACCGCGCACAATGACTTGCGCTTGTTGGGCACGCACAAAATCCACAATCAAGCCATCAAAAGGCATGGCCTTCACGTTGGCGCAATCGTGCAAAGCCGACTGCGCCAGGTGCAGGCGTTCGTCCAGGCTGAACAGGGTTTTCTTGTGGTGTGCGGTAGCCACCGCGATGATGACCTGATCGAACAATGCAGCCGCACGGCGCACCACGTCTTCGTGGCCCAGTGTCAGCGGGTCGAAGGTGCCAGAGTAAACAGCGATCACGGGGCGTTTCATGGAGGTGTCCTCGGTTCAGTCTGCACAAATTATGCAGTGCGTTGCAGCAAATGGGCGTGCACAGCACCTGCCTTCAGGTGGCGCTCGACCTTCAGGCCCCAAACGCTCAGGGCCTCATCGGACCAAGCCGCAGGCGCTTCGAGGTACACCCAGCCCCCCACTGGTACAGCGGCTGCTGCGGCCTTGAGCGCCGACTCAAACCAGGGGCCATCAAAAGGCGGGTCGATGAAGACCAGGTCCACACTGCCCGAAGGCAAGCGCTGCAAGGCCGAGATGGCGTCACCCCGTTGCACCTGAACCATGCCCGCTTGCAGGCGCAACACATGGGCTTGCAAAGCGCTCACCAGCACGGGGTCTTGCTCCAGCATCAGGACATGGGCCGCACCGCGCGAGGCGGACTCCAGTCCCAGCGCACCCGTACCAGCAAAAGCGTCCACACAACGCCAGCCAGCCAGGTCTTGGCCCAGCCAGTTAAAGAGGGTTTCACGCACGCGGTCGGGTGTGGGGCGCAGGCCGGGTTTATCGATGACTTTGAGGCGTGTGCGTCGCCATTGACCACCGATGATGCGCACTTCGTGTGCCGCATGGCCTTTGGGCTTGCCCGCAGGGGCGGCAGGTGCACGGGCGCTGGTGCGCGATGGAGCAGAAACTTTGGATGAACGCATGGGGCCCAAGTGTAAAGGGCCTCACCAAAAAACAAGCCAGCACAGGTGCTGGCTTGCTCGGGAGATGTCCCGTCTGCCGGACAAACTGTCCGGCCGAGGGTGATCACTTGCCTTGAGGCATCTTGGCGTCGACTTTGGCGGCAGCCTTGTCTGCCATTTTGTCTGCAGCCGGGGCCACTTTGGCTTCAGCGGCTGCTGCAGGTGCGGCCTTCATGTCGGCTTTCACATCGGTCTTTTCTGACGCTTTTTTCTGAGCCTTCATGGCTTTTTTCTGGGCTTTGGCTTCGGCCTTGGCGTCTTTCATGTCGGCCTTGGCAGTTGCTGCTGCAGCGGGAGCTGCGGCAACGGCAGCTGTCGCAGAGGCGGCGGGAGCTTGGGCGAATGCACCGGCAGCAAAGAAACCGGCGATCAGGGTGGCGAGCAGCTTGTTCATGAGAAGAGTCCTTCTATCAGTTGTCAGTCCAACACCTTGTTGAACTTGCAACTACAACGCGGCCCGAAGACGGCCTGATGACGAAAGCTCCGGTGCAGTTGTAACGGTATGTGTGTTGCGCATTGCACACCTTCATGCCGTGACGTGGCCAATCCGCATGACTTGCATCAAACAAGATGCACATCGCACTTGGCGCAGTGCCATGCCCTGCCTACAGTGAAACCATTCACTGTATGGAGTCCCCCATGAGCCACGCCGAATCCGAAGCCCCCATCACCCATTTCGCCAATTGCCACGTGGGCATCCTGGCGCAGCTGGCGCGCATGGGCGACTTGCCTGCACTGCTGGGGCCTGCCGCGCAGGCTCGCAAAATTGCGGATCAGTCGCTGGCCTTTTTCAGCACCGGCATGTACACCCACCACAGCGAAGAAGAAAATGACCTGTTTCCCGCCGTGCGTGCCAGCGCACAGGCCGGTGCCGAGCGCCTGAAGGTGGAGGGCCTGATCGAGCAACTCACAAACGATCACCGCAGTCTGGAAAGACTTTGGGAGTCACTGGAGCCCGGTTTGCGCAAAGTGTCCAAAGGCCAGGACACCACGCTGGACGTGGCGGCGCTGGAGGCCATGGTGCAGCGCTACCAAAATCATGCGCAGCTGGAAGAGCAGGCGTTTTTGCCCTTGGCGCAATCGATTTTGGGCCGCAATGACAACCACATGGCTGCGCTGGGCCTGAGCTTGCACATGCGGCACGTGCCGCAATTTGCCGCACACATCTGAGGCCAGTACTCAGGGCTGTGCGCCCAACACCACAGTGACCATGCGCTCGGGTTGCAAGACCCTGGCCATGGCGCGCCGCACATCCTCAGCGCTGACTTTCTCGACTTGCGCTGTCCAGTTGTCCAGGTAGTTCAAGGGCAAGCGGTTCCAGGCGATGTTGGCCACGTTGTCCAGCAGCTTGCGGTTGCTGTCGATGCGCAGGGCAAAGCCGCCGATCAGGTTGGACTTGGCCGCTTGCAACTCGGCCTCGGTGGGGCCTTCTTGGACAAAGGTTTTCACCACCTCGTGCGCCACAGCGGTGGCTTGTGCAGCTTGGTCAGGTCGCGTTTGCAGCCCCACCGTAAATGCCCCCGCATGCAGACCCGGAGAAAAATAGCTGTAAACGCTGTAGCTCAGGCCACGTTTTTCGCGCACCTGCTCGGTCAGGCGCGAGACAAAACCCCCGCCCCCCAAGATGTGGTTGCCCACCAGCAAGGTGAAAAAGTCCGGGTCGTTGCGCTTGTAGCCGGGCTGGCCGATCAAGACATGGGCCTGCGCCGATGCAAACGGCACATTCAGTTTTTGCTCGGCGCTCAAAGGGGCCACTTCGGCCACAGGCGGCAAGGGCTGACAGCCCGAGGCTGCAGGCCACAAGGCCAACAAACGCTTGACCAAGCCATCGGCCTGGGCGCGGGACACATCGCCCACCACACTGACCGAGGCCCTGCACGTTTGCAGGGCTTGGGCATGCAGCGCCCGCATGTCGTTCACGCCGATGCGGCTGAGGCTTTCAGGCGTGGTTCTGAAGCCATAGGGATGCGCACCATACACGGCGGTGGCATAGCTGTTTTGCGCCACGACACCGGGCTGGGTCAAGGA
>JBEEJQ010000053.1:0-15871 GCA_041169105.1 Pseudomonadota bacterium
TACGGCTGCGGCTCGGCCATCGCGTCCAGCTCACTCGTCACCGAGTGGGTCAAGGGCAAAACGCTGGACGAGGCAGCAGCCCTGAAAAACAGCGAAATCGCCGAAGAGCTGGCGCTGCCGCCCGTGAAAATCCACTGCTCCATCCTGGCCGAAGACGCCATCAAGGCCGCTGTGGACGACTACAAAAAGAAACACCTGAACTGACATGGCCATCACTCTGTCTGCCGCCGCCGCCCGGCACGTCAACCGCTACCTGGCCAAACGTGGCTCGGGTGTGGGTGTGCGTCTGGGTGTCAAGACCACTGGCTGCTCGGGACTGGCCTACAAGCTCGAATACGTGGACGAGATCGCCCCGGAAGATGTGGTGTTTGAAGGCCATGGCGTCAAGGTGCTGGTGGACCCGAAAAGCTTGGCCTACATCGACGGCACCGAACTCGACTTTGTACGCGAAGGCCTGAACGAGGGTTTTCGCTTCAACAACCCCAACGAACGCGACCGCTGCGGTTGCGGTGAGTCTTTCCGCGTTTGAGCCGCGTGTGAGTTTTTGCACGTGATTTCCCTCCAGGCCAACGATTTCCAGCTGTTTGATGTGCCCGTGCAATACGCACAGGACCGCGCACAGCTCGATGCCCGCTGGAAGGCCCTGCAACGCGAAGCCCATCCCGATCGCTTTGCCGCCGAAGGCGCTGCCGCCCAGCGCATCGCCATGCAGTGGTCGGTGCGCATCAACGAGGCGTATCAGCGCCTGAAAGACCCGCTCAAATGCGCGGCCTATTTGTGCGAGCTGCAAGGCGTGCCCGTGCAGGCCGAGAACAACACGGCCATGCCCGCTGCCTTCCTGATGCAACAAATGGAATGGCGCGAAAGCCTGGAAGACACCGACAGCGCCCAGGGCCTGGAAGCTCTGGCCGATGAGGTGGCCGCCGAGCAGCGCCGTGTGCAGCAAACCTTGGGCGATCTGCTCGATGTGGCCAAAGACCCCGTGCAGGCCGTAGGGCAGGTGAGGGCGCTCATGTTCATTGAGCGCTTCACGCAAGAAGTGAACGCTAAACTCGACCGATTGACCTGATCACTTGCCGCTGAGCCTGTAAAGATTGGCGGCATGAACACCCCCTTGATGGACCATGGCCTTACTGCAAATTTCTGAACCGGGCCAGTCGCCCGACCCGCACCAGCGCCGCATCGCGGTGGGGATTGATTTGGGCACCACGCATTCGCTGGTGGCTTCGGTGCGCAACGGCGTGGCCGAATGTCTGCCCGACGACGATGGCCGGGTGATCCTGCCCTCGGTTGTGCGCTTTATGACGGGCCAGGGCCGCCAGATTGGTTTTGATGCGGTGCAGTCTGCCGCCAGCGATCCGGTCAACACCATCGCTTCGGTCAAGCGCTTCATGGGGCGCGGTCTGCAAGACATTGCCGACCGCAGCAAGCTGCCTTATGAGTTCATCGCCAGCGACAAAGGGATGTTGTCCATCCAAACCGTGCAAGGCCCCAAATCACCCGTCGAAGTCAGCGCCGAAATTCTGGCCACGCTGCGCTATCGCGCCGAAGACACCTTCAACGACGACCTGTACGGCGCGGTGATCACCGTGCCCGCCTACTTTGATGACGCCCAGCGTCAGGCCACCAAAGACGCCGCGCAACTGGCGGGCCTGAACGTGCTGCGCCTGATCAACGAACCCACCGCAGCGGCGATTGCCTATGGGCTGGACAACGCCAGCGAAGGCGTTTACGCCGTGTTCGATCTGGGCGGCGGCACCTTCGATATTTCCATCTTGCGTTTGACGCAAGGCGTGTTCGAGGTGCTGTCCACCGGTGGTGATTCCGCATTAGGTGGCGACGATTACGACCAGGCCCTGGCCGATGCCGCCATGGCCCGCCAGCCTGCCTTGCAGGCTGCCACCGCTGAAGACAAAACCGTGCTCAAGGCCGCAGCCCGTGCTGCCAAAGAAGCGCTCACCAACGCCGATACGGTCACGCTCCATGCTGCCTTGTCCACCGGCAGCTTGTCGGTGCAAATCAGCCGAGCCGATTTTGAGCAAGCCACCCAAGCCCTCACGGCCCGCTGCATCACCGCCGTGCGCAAAGCGCTGCGCGATGCACAGCTGGCCAAAGACGATGTGCAAGGCGTGGTCATGGTGGGCGGCTCTACCCGCATGCCGCAAATCCAGCAGGCCGTGGCCGACTTTTTTGGCCAAGCCCCGCTCAATAACCTCAACCCCGACGAAGTCGTGGCCTTGGGCGCGGCCATCCAGGCCAACCAGTTGGCGGGCAACAACGCCGCTGGCGAGTTGCTGCTGCTGGACGTGATCCCGCTGTCGCTGGGCATCGAGACCATGGGCGGTTTGGTCGAGCGCATCATCCCGCGCAACCAGACCATCCCCACCGCCATGGCGCAAGACTTCACCACCTACCAGGACGGTCAGACCGCATTGGCACTGCATGTGGTGCAGGGTGAACGCGATCTGGTGCAAGACTGCCGCAGCCTGGCCCGCTTTGAGCTGCGCGGCATCCCGCCCATGGCAGCAGGCGCGGCCCGCATCCGCGTCACCTTCACGGTGGACGCCGATGGCTTGTTGAGCGTGGGTGCCAAAGAACAAATCAGCGGGGTCGAGGCGCGCATTGACGTCAAGCCTTCGTATGGCCTGAGCGACGACCAGATCGCCACCATGCTGCAAGAAAGCTTCACCACCGCACAGGCCGACATGAAAGCCCGTGCGCTGGTGGAAGCCCGCGTGGATGCCGACCGCATGCTGCTGGCCACGCGCAGCGCCTTGGCCGCCGACGGTCAATTGCTCAGCGATGCCGAGCGTGCCCGCATCGACGCCTTGATGGCCACTTTGCAAGCGGCCATTCAAACCGAACAAGACGCCAAGGCCTTGGAAGATTGCACCCAGGCCCTGGCCAAAGGCACCGAAGCCTTTGCTGCCGAGCGGATGAACCACAGCATTCAGAAAGCCCTGGCTGGCCAAAATATCCAGTCGATGTAACCCACAATACCGCCATGCCCGTCATCAAAATCCTGCCCCATCCCGAGTACTGCCCCAACGGCGCAGAAATCACGGCGCCTGCGGGCACCAGCATCTGCGAAGCGTTGCTCGACAACAAAATCAACATCGAGCACGCCTGCGACATGAGCGCCGCCTGCACCACCTGCCACGTCATCGTGCGCGAGGGGTTCAGAAGCCTCAATGAGATGGAAGAAACCGAAGAAGACCTGCTGGACCGCGCCTGGGGCCTGGAGCCCGACTCGCGTCTGAGTTGCCAGGCTTTTGTGGCCAAGCAGGATCTGGTGATCGAGATCCCGCGCTACACCATCAACCACGCCAAAGAAAACCACTGAGCAGACGAAAGCGAGAAGACATGCGCCAAATCGTTCTGGACACCGAAACCACCGGCCTCTCGGCCGAAGGTGGCGACCGCATCATTGAGCTCGGATGTGTGGAGCTCTACGCCCGCAAGCTCACGGGCAACAACCTGCATTTCTATTTCAACCCCGAGCGCGACAGCCACGAAGACGCGCTCAAGGTGCACGGCATCAGCAACGAATTTTTGCGGGACAAACCCAAGTTTGCGCAACTGGCCGATAACATCCTCGAATATCTTTCGGATGCTGAGCTGATCATCCACAACGCAGCGTTTGACATTGGCTTTTTGAACAAAGAGCTCGAACGTGTGGGCAAGAAACCGCTCAAGGCTTACGTCAGCGGCGTCATCGACACCCTGGCCATGGCCAAGGAAATGTTTCCTGGCAAGCGCAACAGCCTGGACGCCCTGTGCGACCGACTGGAAGTGGACAACTCTGGTCGTACTTTGCACGGCGCCTTGTTAGATGCCGAGTTGTTGGCCGATGTGTACATCAACATGACGCGCGGCCAGGAGGCTTTGCTGATCGATGTCGGCGATGTGCAAACCGATTCGTCCGGCGTGTCTGTGCAGGTGGACTTGACCGGTTTTGTTTTGCCTGTGCTCAGCGCCAATGAGCAGGAGTTGTCCGCCCATGAAGAGGTGCTCACGCAGATGGACAAGTCCAGCGGCGGCAAAACCATCTGGCGTCAGCTCGCGGCAGCTTGATTTGTTCGTATTTTTTGCGAGCGACGTTTTTGAATGGCCAATTTTTATGTCATAATTGCGGTCTACGCTGCAAGGCGATAGGGCGATTAGCTCAGCGGTAGAGCACTGCATTCACACTGCAGGGGTCACATGTTCGATCCATGTATCGCCCACCAAGATTCAACCCCGCAAGTCATTGACTTGCGGGGTTTTTTCTTTCTTGAGCGACTGTACAATTTCGGTTCGGACAAAATGGATAAAACATCCATTTCTGTGGCGAATTCAAAAATTGACAATCATGAGGCCCTAGCTTGATTTATGATCGGGCCTTACCCTCTCACCTTCAAAGGATATAACCGTGAACAAAGCAGAACTGATCGAAGCCTTGGCTAAAGAAACTGACCTGTCCAAGGCCGCTGCTGGCCGTGCTGTGTCGGCATTGGTCGAGATCATCACCAAGACTGTCGCCAAGAAGCAAGACGTCCAACTGATTGGTTTCGGTACTTTCAAGGCCGCCAAGCGCGCTGCCCGTACCGGCAAGAACCCACGCACTGGCGAGAAGCTGAAGATTGCAGCTGCCACCGTTCCTAAATTCACTGCCGGCGCTGCATTCAAAGCTGCCGTGAACAAGAAGAAGTAATCCTTCTCTTTGATTCAAAAAAGCGGCCAGGTCCAAGACCTGAGCCGCTTTTTTCATGGGGAGTTGAAAAGAGACATGAAGACCTTCGAGTGCCCGCCAGGAGACAAGATGTTCGTTTCAATTTTCCGGAGATGGCGCAGATGCATTGACCCGCTGTTGTGCGGACTGGGATGGGCCTGCTTTTCCTGGGCGATGGCCGCACCGTCTGACTATGGCATCGCGGTCGATGTGGTCGAGCAAGAGGGCTTGTACAAAACCAATGCCAGTTTCTCTTTGCCCCTGAGCCTTTGCCAAGCTTACCGTTACATCACGGATTACGACGCCGCCCAGAAAATTCCAGGGGTCATCGCATCGACATCGACGCGGCTGGACGCGGGTCACGTGCGCATTGAGCGTGCCTTGCAGGAGCGGATTCTGTTTTTTCCTGTCAATTTCCGGATGGTGCTGGAGATGACTGAATGGCCCAACAAGGGCACGGATTTTGTTCAAATTGAGGGCGAAACCAAATCCTACAAAGGCTCTTGGCGACTGGAGGAGCAGGGCGCAGTCACGCTGTTCCGCTACAAGGCCGAGTCGCAACCGGATGCCATCTGGCCTAAGGCTGTGATCCACTACTTCATCAAGAATCGTCTCACCAGCAGTTTTGAGGCCATGGCCGTTGCAGGGCTGGCATACCGTTCTCACGCTTGCCGCGTTGGGGCATCACTCTGAGCGGAAAATTTTTATGCAGGATAAAGTCGTTTCATTTGAAACAGACTGGACCGATGGGCATCAGTTGCAGTAAGCTACAAGGTTTTCCACGTAACTTGTTGTCGTCATGGACAGTTCGCTCCCACCCATTCCTGCCAAGCGCTACTTCACCATTGGTGAAGTTGGCGAACTGTGTGGTGTCAAGCCTCATGTGTTGCGTTACTGGGAGCAGGAGTTCACCCAATTGCGACCCGTCAAGCGTCGAGGCAATCGCCGCTATTACCAGCACCATGAAGTGTTGATGATCCGGCGAATCCGTGACTTGCTGTACGACCAAGGCTTCACCATCAGTGGTGCGCGCAACAAATTGCAAGAACTGGTGCAGGCGGACCGCCAGGGGCGACGAGGCGTTCAAGATGCTTCAGGGCAAGATCTCGATGCAGAACTGATCAATGAGGCGATGTCTTTGGTCGTATCTCCCTTTGACTTTGGGGATGCCATGTCCGATTACCCCGCTTTGCAGCAAGAGCTTTTGGAAATTCGTGCATTGCTCACCGTGTGAGTGCAATTTCTCAGGGTATAATTTAAAGCTTGTCGGCGTGTAGCGCAGCCTGGTAGCGCACTTGCATGGGGTGCAAGGGGTCGCGAGTTCGAATCCCGCCACGCCGACCATTTATTCCTAATGAAATCAACGGGTTACATCTCTGATGGATGTAACCCGTTTTTCTTTGTCTGCGTAATACGATCATGGCGCTCAGCCAGGTATGTTTTTAGTGACTTTTCAGCTTTGCGGGATCATTTGACATCGATCCCCTCCGCGTTCGCATCAATGATGAATTCTGTGCCGCGTACACCCAGGGTGACGGTGCCGGTGCGAAAGACCACCTGATCGGGATTGTGCTTGGCGATCTGCCCCGACACAACCGCTAATGAGCCGCGTCGGACCAGGGTGTCCATGTGTCCGGCATGGGTGTTGCGATCAAATGCGTACTGGCTTAATTCAATCGTCGAGTTGGGGCCTGCGGTGAGCAAGGTGCTGTCTCGCAGCGTGATGCCCACACTGCTGCCTGGCCCGCTGAGCAATTTGTCCTGGGCATGCAGTTGTGAGCCTACGGTCACGGGAATGCGCTTGCTGCCTCTTTCGATGTGGGCCGAACCTTTGACTGATTTGATTGTTCCTGCCACTTCAAACGCATGGCATGCGCCCATCATCAGGATTGTCGAAAGAAAAATGGCAATGGTTTTCATGTTCGGGTCTCGGGTTCTGCGCTCGTGTTTTGATCGGGCGCAGCGGTGTTGTGGCTTTGAAGGTTGTCCAGTACGGCACGTTCCCCTTGCGGACGTGACAGTTGCAGGGGGTCTTCGTGCCTGACATCTGGGGGTGATTTTTTCAAGTTGTCGATTTCAGCCAGCACGGTTGATACCAAGCTGCCCATCACTGCGCTGACAATCAAAAAGAAGGAGGCGGCATCAAACAACAGGCCTGTCGTGACAAAAATTCTGTAGCCAATCCAGATGATGAGGCTGTTGGTGGCCAGCGTGAGCCAGAGGCTGGATTTGGGTACTTTGCGCAGATATGTCGTCAGCAAAGAATGGGGTCTTGGCACGTACCAGATCAATGCGCCACCCACCAAAAGCAAAGCCAGTGTTTCAGCCCACTTGAACCAATACGGTCTTTTCAGAATGCGGTTGTCAAAAAATGATTCGATGATCTGTGCCTGAATCTCGACACCCGGCACAGTCTCGCCGATGGCTGTGGTGCGCATGTCGTTCAATCCCGCGCCAGTCAAGCCGATCAGTACCAGCTTGCCAGACAACATGAGCGGATCAACCTTGCCCTGCAGAACATCTGCTGCGGACACATAGCGAGAGGCCATGGTTGCGTGTTTGGAGAAATGCAGCCGTATATCCCCTTTGGGTAATGTCGGCACAGACAGGTCCGCCACGTTGACCGCAGCAACCCCTTGCGAATTGACGAGCACATTCACAGAGCTTGAACCTGTCGCCACACGCAACATTTCCAGTGCCAAGGCGGGTACCGCTTGATCTGCCAGACTCATGACCAGCGGCACATGGCGCACCAGCCCGTTTTCAAGATCGACACTCACCAGGGCCTGGCCTTTTGCAGCGACCTGCAATTGCGGCAAGCTGGCCAGCACGTGGTCAAAACGGCGCGAAAAATCCGGTAAACGGTCCGATCCCTCTATCTGTACCGGCCAAGTTCGCATGCCAGCACTTGTGGTGTATGCCGAGACATCAAAGCCAGCGGCACTGAGTACAGAGGGCGTTTCCCGCAAGGCTTGCACGAGCACAGATTCATTGGACGGCAAGCCAGACAAGGCCTGGGCTAAAGTTCGGTGTTCCGGGGCCAGGGCTTTAGCCACTTGTGCGGGCGATGTTTGATCGAGCTCGGGCATGTAGATGTCCAGGCCGACTGCCGCCGGTTGATATTTGCCGATGGTTTGTATCAGATCAGCCAAGTGATAGCGGGGCCATGGCCATTGACCGAAAGCTTGCATGCTTTTTTCGTCCACCGCCACAATCGTCACTGGCTGTGACTGGGGTATCCGGGGAAATTCTTTTTGGTACCCGTCAAATAAAAGGTTCCGCCCCGAAGCAAAAGGTGATCCGAAATACGCGGTGACCAAGCTCCATGGCTTGTGCAACTGTGGCCAGGACGGAGGCAGTTCCGTCAGGATGTTCATGGTCACTGACCACAGCAAAATGAACAGCGCTGCTGGCCGTCCTCTTCCTGTGATCAGGATTTTCTTAATCAGTTCCATCGCGTCTTTTTGAAATCAGCGGATATGGATTTCAACGCGGCGATTCAGTCCCTCTTGGGCCTCCGAAGCGATGGGTTCTTTGGCTCCTCGCCCAATGGCTGGAACGTCCCGAACATCGATGCCCGCCAGACGAATCAGCTCACGCACAGCCTCGGCACGCTTGAGTGACAAAGCATCGTTGATGGCGGCACTGCCGGTGCGGTCGGTGTGACCGATCACCGTCAACTCTGGGGCAGGTCGTGATTGAAGGTAGGCTTGCAAACCGGCCAAGGTTTGGGCCGACTCGGCGGTCAACTGACTGTCAGAGCCACTCACGAAGTACAAAAGAAAACTTTGCGGCCTGGGCGTTTGTGCATCGAGCAACTGGCCATAACGAGTTCGCACTTCCGCCTCGTTGAGCTGGACTTGTTGGGTCGAGCCTTTGGGCATCACATCCAAACTGGCAAAGGGCGTGTTGAGCAATCGCTCGCCATCAGAACCCCTGACCACCACCGCACTGGCGGAGCCATCGGCCGATGGCAGCAAGATGATGCGTTGTTGGGCCACTTCAGCTTGAGGCCATGCCAGTGCAGCGGCAAGAGCCAATGCGATGAGTCCAGTCAATTCCATAAAGAGCCCGTGCGTCGGAAGCGAAGAAAGTGCAGGGCTGGAATTTTAACTTTTTATCGATATTTGTAGTTATATGGTGGTGAAAATAAAGAAATTTAATTTCTTTGTAAATATCATTTTTGCCGTTTCTGTGATGGGTTCATGCAGACAGAGCCCATGACTTCGACCAGGTTGTCCAGCGCCATGGCCAAGTCAAAGTCCTTGTCGGTCAAGCCTGATGCATCGTGGGTCCACAGGCGCACCTGCATGTGGGTGTAAAGGGACACGAACTCTGGATGGTGGTCTTGTTGTTCGGCCAATTCCGCGGCTTTGGCAAAAAATGAGGCGGCCGATCGGAAGCTGTCGAACGTCCATGACTTGCTGATGCATTCGGGCTGAGTTTGTCGTGTCCAGCCCTGGAGTTGCGCCATGCGCTCGGTGATTTGCTGTTCGTTCAGGCGCATGTTTGAAATCCTGGGGTCTGTGGTGTTGAGGTGCTTGGCGCATCAAGGGGTGACGTGTGAGGGCGCCGCTGCCGAGGGGCAGAGGATGTGGGCGGCCCGAACCATCAAGGGCAGAGCAAGCATCCAGCTCAAAGCCAAGACAGCGATGTTCGTCAGGTTGTGAACCACATCAGCTGCACCGAGTTTGGCGCCCGCGATGTAGTTGATGGGGCCGAACAACGCGCCCAAGGCTGCAGACAAAAACCAAGGCTGTGATTTCAGAAAAGCCATGGACGAATTCAAGGTCAGGCCAAACAAAAGCCAAAGCATCCACAGCCACCAGGGACTCAATGGGAAAAGTGCCGAGCCCTCAAAACGGAGCACTGAGAAAAACTGCAGCAATGAATCCATCACGATGCCCATCAGCATGACCAGCAGCGCAAGTTGGATTTCTGGCAAACGCCGTGCCGTGACAAAGAGATGAACACAGGCCAGCAGGGCACCATAGATCATGGCTGGCCCCTCAAGCCCCCAGCCCACACCCGCGACCAAAGCCCACCAAGCGGATTGAAAAGCGAGGGCGTTGAGGATGCGGTTCATGCAGCCATTCTAGAAATTTGCTACGACCTTGGTGTGCCCGTGGTGAAGGACGTCCTGCGTTCAGGCAAAGAAAAAGCCCCTGCACGTGAATGCAGGGGCTTGTCTTTTTGGCTCCTCAACCTGGGCTCGAACCAGGGACCTACGGATTAACAGTCCGGCGCTCTACCGACTGAGCTATTGAGGAACAATACTTAAATTATAGCGTCATATTTCGCTGCTTTTGAGAGGGAGAAGCAGATTTTTTTAAAAATCTGCACACACCATTTCAGAAGCTCGCCTTGACGGCCAAACGCAGTGTGCGTGGTGCTCCCGGATAAAGGTAATAGTGACCGAATTGTTTGGGCGATTCGCGCCAGTAATGGCGGTCTGCCAGGTTGTCGATGGCCAGCGTCCATTGCGTGCGAGTGCCCTCAATGCGCGTGTCGTAATGCGTGGCAAAGTCCACCGTGGTCCATGCCGGCAAGTTGATGCTGCCATCTTCCAGCACACGCCGCTCGCCTTCATGGCTCACCCGCAGACTGCTGCGCAGGCCTGGGACTTCAGTGAAGCGGTATTGAACCAGACCACGCCAAGTCATGCGAGGCACATTCAAAGCAGTTTGTCCGTTGATGCTTGGATCAATTTCAGCGTTCTGGCGCTTGGCATCGATCCAGGCGGCGCTCACATCGCCATTCCATTGGCCATGCGTGAGGCCACCGGACAGTTCCAGACCGCGGTGGTGTGCTTGGCCATCGATTTTTCGTGTGCAGTTATCGGGTGAGTTGTCGCAAGGAGTTGAACTGCCATCGATGCGTGCATCATTTGATTGAGGACGACGAACGTCGAACACAGTCGCCTGCCAACGGCTTGTTGCTGTCTGGCTCTTGAGTCCCAGCTCGTATTGCTTGCTGCGCAAAGCAGGCAAAGCTTGGCCTGCGTTGGTGTATTTGGTTTTGTTCGGCGTGACTTCTGATTCAATGCCCTCACCATAGCTGGCGTAAAGGGTTTGATCGGCAGTCAATTTGTGTGTCGCAGCCAACCAGGGTGTGTTGAACGAACGTTGATCGCTCACAAATTGGCTGCCATCGGTCTTGGCGCTGCTGCGGCTCAGCTCGGTGTGGCGCAGACCCAGCCAAACTGAAGTTTGAGTCGTGAGTTCAATGCGGTCACGCAGCGCGATTTCGGTGGCGTATTCACTTCGGTTGGTGTTCAGATCGCCTGAGACGGGTTGGGCTTGTGGGCTGTCCGATGTGCCATCGATATTGCCCGTGCCTGCCCAGTTGTAGGCTTGTTTGTCTGACAGCCGGTCCAACAAGCGTTGGCGCATGAAGCTCAGGCCTACATCGTGACGCAGACCTGCCAGTTGTGTTTGCCCGGTGAGTTCAGTTTGAAGTGCATCACTGATGCGGCGCTCGTTGTCGCTGCGGTAGTCATACAGGTCAAAACTGCCATCGTTGTAGAAACGGTCGCATTGGGCACCACCACAACCGTATGCAAAGGTCAGGCGATCATCGGTGCGCAAGCGTTGTGCGCCGTATTGAGTCGTCCACAGCCAGCCATCCCCCAAATTTTGTTTGAACCGGATCGAACCTGTTGTGCCCGAAAATACACCTGGCACGGACCAAGGTTGGCGTGTCAGATTGGTTTTTCCGTCAACGGCGTTGGGCAAACGATTGGAGCCGTCGAGAATGCTGTACCCATTGACCCCCATCTGCTGGCGCTCGCTCTTTTCGATTTCCCATTCCAGCTTGCTGTCGGCCGTGATGCGCCAGTCCATGGCCAGAGCGATCAGGTTGCGGTGGCCTTGGGTGTTGCGGATGTAGGGGTTCAGGTCTTCGTAGGCGGCGTTGAATCGGTAGCCGAAGTCTTTGTTCTCACCGAAGCGGCCACCCAGGTCCAGTCCCACGCTGCTGCTTTGGCCAGGGCCATAACTGGCGCTCACGCTGCGGATGACTTCGTCGTTGCCGCTGGGGGCACGCTTGACCACGTAGTTGACCAAACCGCCTGGCGCACTGGTGCCCGCCTGGATGCCGCTGGTCCCTTTGAACAGCTCGATGCGTTCCTTGTTGTCCATGCCGATCATGGTCTCGGCCGAGATCGGCAAGCCTTCACGGCGGTAGTTGTAGCGGTTGTCCAGGGTGTAGCCGCGCACGCTCAGCATGTCCCAATAAGCGGGCGAGTTGTAGCTGTCGGCCACGCTGGCGTCCAGGCGCAGGGCGTCCGACACGCGCTGTGCGCCGATGTCTTGCAGTACCTGGCGGTCAAAGCTGATGGCGCTGAACGGCGCTTTGCTCAAAGGCACATCGCCAAAGCCACTCACCTGCGAGGGGGCGGTGTCGGTGATGGTGATTTCGTTGGCGCTTTGTGCGTGGGCCATGCCTGCAGCGAGCATGGCCACAGCACTGGCCAATTGGCTGGCACGAAAAACAAAACGGTCAGAAGACCGGCGGGAGAATGGCGAAAAAAATGCCATGACGTTTCCTTCAACGTAATGGCAGGTCGGCTCACTGGGAACGTGGCGCATCCAGAGTTGGATGCCGTTCTTTGGACAAGCTTCCCTGCGCGAGGATTACCTCAATCAGGTTCAAAGGGACTTTCTCAGTCGAAGCCCTCACGGACTTCAACACCCCTAGCGAATGCGTTGCATCTTGTGCAACGCAGGTTGATTTTACGCGACGCCCAAGCGCTTGTGCAGCAGCGTCGATGTGGTCGTGTACTGCAGCAAGGTTTTTTCGGCGGGCCGCAACAAGGCCACAGCGCCAAATGCGGCCAAGGTGGCCTCGTGAAAGCCGCACAGGATCAGCTTTTTCTTGCCGGGGTAGGTGTTGATGTCGCCCACGGCAAAAATGCCGGGCTCCGAGGTGCCGAAGTTTTCGGTGTTGACCACCAGTTGTTTGCGCTCCATGGCCAGGCCCCATTGCGCAATGGGCCCCAGTTTGGGCGACAGTCCCAGACAGGTTTGCAACACATCCAGCGGCAACCACTCCGACTCGCCTTGGGGGGTGAGCAGCTCCAAGGCCTGCAGACGGCCCGCTTCACTGCGCAGGCCAGTCGGCTGACCCGGCACAAAGCGCATGCGGCCAGCTGCGCAGGCTTGTCGCATCAGGGCGATGCGCTCTGGCTGGGCCGTGAACTGGTCGCGGCGGTGTAAGAGTGTGATGCTGGCGGGACCCGCACCTTGGGCGGCCTGCTCGCAGGCGTCCAGGCAGGTTTGCAAAGCGGCGTCACCGTCACCGGCCACCACCAAGTGCTGGCCAGCCCAACGTGCGGGGTCGGCCTCTTGGGCAAAAACCTGCGTGCCGTTGAACGCTTCCAGCCCGTCGATCACCAGCTGGCGTGACACAAAAGCGCCGACGCCTGCGGCCAAGAAGACGGTAGATGCAATGAGGCTGCTGCCGGTGGTTGTTTCGACGAGCCAGCGGCCATCGGCTTGGCGCCCCACTTGAGAGACCAGCTGGCTCAGATGGAACGAAGGCTTGAACGGTGCGATTTGCTGCTGCAAACGCACCACCAACTCGCGACCGGTGCACACCGGGATGCCGGGGATGTCGTAGATCGGCTTGCCCGCATACAACTCGGCGCATTGCCCACCCACATGGGGCAGGGCATCGACCACATGGCAGCCAATGCCTTGCAGCCCCAGCTGGAACACCTGGAACAGACCCACGGGGCCTGCGCCAATGACCAAGGCTTCGGTTTCAATGCGTGTCGACATGGGCAGTGAGCGCTTTAAAAAAAAATGGCCGAGAGATTCGGCCATTGTGCATCGGAGGGCTTGTTCAGCGGATCAGCTCGGCGAGCTTGCCGGACTTGTCTTTCCACTGCTCGGCGTCGGCCATGGGGGCCTTGCGCTTGGTGATGCTCTTCCAGGTGGGCAAGAGGGCCAACTCGGCATTGATTTGGGTCATGTGCTGCTGATCGGCGGGCAGATCTTCTTCGGCATAGATCGCGTTCACGGGGCACTCGGGGATGCACACGGCGCAGTCGATGCACTCATCGGGGTCGATGGTCAGGAAGTTCGGGCCTTCGCGGAAGCAGTCCACAGGGCAAACGTCCACACAGTCGGTGTACTTGCACTGGATACAGGATTCGGAAACAACGTGGGTCATGATGGACTCGGAAAATGGGCTGGGCGCTGCCCGTGCAGCGCCAAACTTGTGATTTTAAAGGAGATCAGTTCACCAATACGGCGCCTGAGGTCTTGTGGCTGGCGGTGTCCACCAGCACCAGGGCACCCAGGATGCGCGATTGGGCAAAGGGCAGGGTGACGAGCGGCTCTTGCAGGGCCAGGGTCACGTGGCCGATGGCGTTGGGGGCCAGCTCGGTGGCTTCCTCTTCGGCCAGGGTGTTCACGTTCAGGCGGTGCACCACGCGCTGCACCTTGACTTTGACCCAGCGGTGACCGTGCAGCGCCCAGTACAGGCGGCCAGCCACCAGGGGCTCGTCGTCCATCCAGGCCACGGTGGTGTTGAGCTGGCGCTGGCCTTCGGGCGAACCCAAAGATTCCGATTTTTCGGCCAACAGCCAGTCACCGCGCGACACGTCCACCTCGCGGTCGAGCACGATGCCTGCGCTGTGGCCTGCGGCTTTGCCCTGCGGCTGGCGGGTGGCCGACAGCACTTGCGAGACCACAGCGGTCTGGCCGCTGGGGAAAACCTTGACGGTTTGGCCCGGCTCGATGCTGCCCGTGGCCACACGGCCCCAGAACACGCGGCGGCCCTGGGTGGTCACGCCGGAGTCGTGGAACTTTTCGACCCACTGCACCGGGAAGCTGAAGGCCACATCGGTTTCTGCCGGGGTGACGGGCAGATCTTCAAGGATGCTCAATAGGCTGGGGCCTGTGTAGCCACACCAGTCAGGCTGTGACTCAACCACGTTCCAGCCCTTGAGGGCCGACACGGGCACCATGGCGGTGATGGTGATGCCCGCTTCCTTGGCGAACTTGTTCAGAGCACCTGCGATGTTTTTATAAGCCACAGCCGCATCGGCCACGGCGTCGAGCTTGTTGATGGCGAACACGATGGACGGCACGCGCAGCAGGTTGACCAGCAGCGAGTGGCGGCGGGTTTGCGGCAGCAGTTGCAAGTCGGGGTTGGCCCAGTCGAGCTTGATGGCATCGACCAGCACCACGGCGGCGTCGGCGCTTGATGCGGCAGTGACCATGTTGCGGGTGTACTGCTCGTGGCCGGGCGCGTCGCCAATGATGAACTTGCGCGCTTCGGTGTTGAAGTAGCGGTAAGCCACGTCGATGGTGATGCCTTGCTCGCGCTCGGCGCTCAAGCCGTCGGTCAGCAAGGCCAGATCGGTTTCACCCGAGCGCTGCACGCCCGCCAAGTGGTCTTGCAGCACGGCCTTGGTGTCCACCAGCAGGCGGCCAATCAGCGTGCTCTTGCCGTCGTCGACCGAGCCGCATGTGATGAATTTGAGGGCAGAAAAATGTTGGTTGTTGTGCATGTGTGGTTCCCCCGTGATCAGAAATAGCCGTCTTTTTTGCGCTTCTCCATCGAAGCCTCGGACGTCTTGTCGTCCATGCGGGTCGCGCCGCGCTCGCTCACGTCGGCCGCCAGCGTCTCGATCACAATCTGCTCGGGCGTGGCCGCATCGCTCTCCACCGGGCAGGTGCAGGTGATGTCGCCCACGGTGCGAAAACGCACGTCGCGCACCACGACCTCTTCGCCGTCTTTGGGTGGTGTCAATTCGGTCACGGGCACCAGCAAACCGCGGCGGTCCACCACCTCACGCTTGTGGGTGTAGTAGATCGAAGGCAGCGCGATGTTTTCGCGGGCGATGTATTGCCACACGTCCAGCTCGGTCCAGTTGCTGATCGGGAACACGCGGAAGTGCTCGCCCGGCTGCAAGCGGGTGTTGAACAGGGTCCACAGCTCGGGGCGCTGGGCCTTGGGCTGCCATTGGCCAAAGCTGTCGCGGTGCGAAAAGATGCGCTCCTTGGCGCGGGCCTTTTCTTCGTCTCGGCGGGCGCCGCCGATCAGCGCGTCAAAGCGGAACTCTTCAATCGCTTCGAGCAGCGTCACCGACTGGTGCACGTTGCGGCTTTCGCCCGGGTGGGCCAGGCGCACGGTGCCGCGCTTCATGGA
>JBEEJQ010000054.1:0-15844 GCA_041169105.1 Pseudomonadota bacterium
TGGTCTCGCCCAGTGCCCGGCCCAAGCCCAACATGACACCACCGATCACGCCTTTTTGGGTGTAGGGCAAAACGATGCTGCGCACCACTTCCCAAGTGGTGCAACCCAGGCCATAGGCCGATTCACGCAAGATGGGGGGAACGATCTCGAACACATCGCGCATGACGGCCGCAATGAAGGGCACGATCATGAAAGCCAGCACAATGCCGGCGGCCAAAATGCCCACGCCGTTCATGGCACCGCCAAACAGGCCACCAATGATGGGCATCTTCCCCAAGGTCGATTGCAGTGCAGGCTGGCCATATTCGGCAAACAAGGGCGCAAAAATGAACAAGCCGAACATGCCGTAAATGATGGACGGCACCGCTGCCAACAACTCAATGGCAGTCCCCAGTGGACGGCGCAAATAGGTTGGGCAGGTTTCTGTCAAAAACAAAGCGATGCCAAACGACAAAGGTACAGCAATCACCAAGGCAATGAGTGCACTGACCAGCGTTCCGAAAATGGCGATGGCCGCACCGAACTCGTCATTGACGATGTCCCACTCCACACGCCAGATGAACTGGAAACCAAATTTGGCCAAAGCGGGCCAAGCATTGATCAACAGGGAAATGATGATGCCCAGCAAGGCAAACAAAACCAGCAAGGAAAAGCTCAGGGTGATCTTGTGGAAAAAGAAGTCCTGAATACGCTGGCGCTTCACCACCGACAGCATGCTTTGATCGGGCGCATGACTGGCCTGTTCGATCGATCCCATATTCATTCCTTGTGACAACTGCATGGTGAGCAACGCATGACTTTAAAAAAGACCCCTCACCCTTTCGGGTGAGAGGCCACGAAGTCCTCAAAGACCTCGATCAAACTTCACTTGATTTCGGACCAGACCTTGGTGCGGATCTGCTGAGTCAGTGCATCAGGCAGAGGCACATAGTCCAGATCGGAGGCCATCTTTTTGCCATTCTTGAATGCCCAGTCGAAAAACTTCAGGACTTCATCCGAAGCGGCTTTGTCGGCAGGTTTTTTGTACATCAAGATGAAGGATGCGGTGCTGATGGGCCAGCTGTCATTGCCCTTGGCGTTGACCATGGACACGCCCATGCCCGGCACACTGAACCAGTCAGCACCGGCAGCCGCTGCCGCAAAAGTCAGATCATCAGGGCTCACATATTTGCCAGAAGCGTTTTGCAACTGCAAGAAATTCATGTTGTTTTTCTTGACGTAGGCATATTCCACATAACCCACAGCACCTTTGACGCGGTTCACGTTGGCGGCCACACCTTCGTTGCCCTTGCCGCCCACCGACGAATCAGCTGGCCACTTGACGGCAGCACCCTTGCCAACTTTGTCAGCCCAATCCTTGCTGACCGCACTCAGGTAGTCGGTGAAATTGAAGGTGGTGCCCGAGCCGTCGGCACGGTGCACCACGGTGATGGCTTGCTCAGGCAGTTTTTTACCGGGGTTCAAGGCCGCCAGCTTGGCGTCGTTCCACTTGGTGACGGTGCCCATGTAAATGTCGGCCAACACGGGGCCGCTGATGCGCAGCTCACCGGGCTTGAAACCTTCCAGGTTCACCACAGGCACCGTACCGCCGATGATGGCGGGGAACTGCACCATGCCGTCTTTTTCAAGGTCAGCACCCGAGACCGGGGCATCAGAGGCACCAAAAGTCACGGTCTTGGCGCGGATTTGCTTCAAACCACCCGAAGAGCCGATGGACTGGTAATTCAAGCCAGTGCCGGTGGCCGCTTTGTAGGCTTCAGCCCACTTGGCATACATGGGATAGGGGAAAGTAGCGCCAGCGCCAGTGATGTCTGCAGCCCAGCTGGTGGCAGCCAAAACGCTCAAGCCCACAGCGGCAATGACTGATTTCATTTTCAACATATCAACTCCTGGTTCAGGGTCATCAAAGGACAGGAGGCCAAGAATTGACCGCCTCTTCATTCACAAAACTGAATTTAACGGCCGATTGTGACAAGAATGTGTCAAATAAAAAACTGCTGTGTTTCAGCGCCGGAAATGCGGGCGCAACGCGGCCATGATGCTCCTGTCTGTGAAGCCAACCAGACGCAAGCTCCATTTTGTAATTCATTCATTTTCATTTTCAGCCAACGCATGTCGACATTCAGCGCCCCTGAAACGCTCGTACCACTGTCCATGGCATGGGACATCAGACTCTTGGCAACAAATACCATGAGTACGAACAATTGCAATACGAGGATCCTGGCCGAATCTCGGATGCAGCCAACTTGCTGTCTTCTTTGCTAGATGCAATGTCCAGTGTCGGGGGCACCAGCACTGCACGCTTGGAGTCCTCAGCATGACGACCATCTGTCATCAAATCTTCAAATGACCGTCACATAATCTTTGACATCCTTGTCATCGATCCCGCCATGCATACCAAGTCCCTCTTCGCCGCCATTGACCTTGGCTCCAACAGCTTTCGTCTGGAAATCGGCCAACTCGAAGCGGGGCACCTGCGGCGCATGGAGTACCACAAAGAAACGGTTCGCCAAGGCAATGGCCTGGACGCAGAGCGGAATCTGAGTGCGGCGGCCATGCAGCGTGGCTGGGATTGTCTGGCCCGTTTTGCAGAACGCATCGAGGGCTTCCAAGCCAGTCAAGTACGAGCCGTGGCCACACAAACCCTGCGCGAAGCGCGCAACCGGGATGTTTTTCTGTCCAAGGCCAAAGACATCTTGGGCTACCCCATCGAAGTCATCACAGGACGCGAAGAAGCCCGCTTGATTTACATGGGTGTTTCACACCTCCTGCCGCAATCGCAGGAACGACGTCTGGTGGTCGACATTGGTGGCCGCTCAACCGAGTTGATCCTGGGACAAAACGCCCAAGCAGAAACCCTGGAGTCCTACAGAGTTGGCAGTGTGGCCTGGTCCATGAAATATTTCCCAGAAGGTCACTGGAGCAATTCGGCCTTCAAAGCTGCCGAAATTGCCGCCAAAGCTGTTCTGGACGAAGCGCAAACGCATTACCCACGCCAAAGCTGGGACACTTGCTATGGCTCTTCAGGCACTGTGGGGGCAGTGGCCGAAGTGCTGACCCAGGCCGGATGGCCCGAAGGACTGGTCACCCGAGAAGGTCTGGATTGGCTCAAGGAAAAACTGCTCAAAGCCCAAAAACCGGAGTTCCTCAAACTGGAGGGCATCAAGGAAGACCGCCGACCCGTGATTGGCGGTGGCCTGGCGGTATTGCGAGCGGTTTTTGATTTGCTACAAATCGATGAAATGTTTGCAGCACAGGGGGCTTTGCGCCATGGCGCACTGTACGACCTGCTCGACCGCGAAAACCCACATGACGATGTTCGCACCCAAATGGTCACGTGGCTCAAGCAAAGATTCGGGGCTGACCCGGCGCAAGCCGAACGCGTCTCACAAACCGCACAACAACTGCTGTCATCCATGCTGGGCAACGCGACTGACGACGAGGCTTCTCGCCATTTGCGCAAGCTCCACTGGGCAGCGCAATTGCATGAGGTGGGCATGCACATCTCGCACAGTGACTACCACAAGCATGGGGCCTACATTCTCGACAACACCGACTTGCCCGGCTTCACCATCGACGAACTGCACCGCCTGAGTCAACTGGTGTTGGGCCACCGGGGCAAATTACGCAAACTCGATCAACCGCTACAAGACCCCTTGTTTGTTCAGCAATTGATGGCCCTTCGCATGGCCGTGATCCTGTGCCACGCGAGGCGGGATCCTGACACCCGCCCATTTGAATTGAGTGTGGACACCGATCGCCAAACCACCAAGCTAAAACTCAGCACCCAGTGGGCAGAGCAGTGGCCACAGTCTGCACACTTGCTCAAGGAAGAAAGCATCGCCTGGCTCAAAACCGGCTGGGAACTCAAAGTTCAGTTCAGTTGAATCCGCACAGGGGTGCATCTGACGAGGCAGCCTGTTCTGGTTGCCGTTGATTTTAAAAAATGAACGATATAAACTGTATATACCGTTTACAAAGAACCCCACATGACCAAAGTATCAAAAACCAACACCACATCTTCCAGCGTGTCTTTGACCAAGCGAACAACAGCCAGTATCAGCCAAACCGCAAGCCAAGCACCAGCCAAAAAGCGCACTGGCACAGTCAAAAAAGTGACTCCAACCAAAACCATAGCACCGGCCAGTGTGAAGCCCATCTCCAAGACCCGCGTCAAGCCGGCCAAACCTGCGGTGAGTGCACCAGCTGCCCCCAAGGCCAAACCGGTCAAAGAGAAAAAAGTCAAAGTGGTCCGCGACAGCTTCACCATTCCCAAATCCGAATTCACACAAATCGCTGACATGAAGAAACGTGCCATGGCTTTGGGTGTGGACATCAAAAAGAGTGAACTGATCCGTGCAGGTCTGCAGGCCATCTTTGCACTGAGCGATGCTGGCTTCAAAAAAGCCTTGTCGGCAGTGCCCACCCTCAAAACGGGACGTCCCAGCAAAAGCTGAGCGACTCAAAGCCTGTCGGGCGAGGTGACAGACATGATCACCGTCTCATCGCTGCCCTCGCGCTGACGGCTGCGCAACCACCAGACAGCCCCCTTGCGGATGGCGCACGAGTCCTGTGGCATCTTCAACAGACGTGCGGCCACCTCGCCCAAAGAGGGCTGGTGGCCAACCAGAATCACGGGGTACTTGGCAGCGGGCCAGCCTGCTGCTTCGAGCAAATCATCGGCGCAAGCGCCGGGCGACAAGGCATCGCGCACTTTGTATTTGCGCCCTAAAGCCTTGACTGTCTGTTCAGACCGCAGAGCTGGGCTGCTCAAGATGCGTACGCCCTCGGGCAACTGACGGTCCAGCCAAACCCCGATTCGGGTCGCTTGCTTCTCGCCCCGTGAAGTCAAACGCCTTTGCAAATCATCTTGACCCGGCTCGGCATCGTGGGCTTCTGCGTGTCGCCACAAGATCAGGTCCATGCTCTGTTCACTCCTGGGATGAGGCAGCGCTGTAGCGTGCCATCAAAGCGCTTTGCGCACTGTGGCCGGGGGCATGCAGACCCACACGGTGGTAGCGCCCATCAGGTGCCAAGTCCCAGGCATCTTTGCTGTCGTGCAAATAAGCCAGCAGGCACTCATCAATGATGCGCTGACGCAAGCCAGGGTCATCGACGGGCCAAGCCAGTTCGACGCGGCGCATCATGTTGCGGCTCATCCAGTCTGCACTGGACAAATGCAAAGACTCGCTATCCCCGGCACGGAAATAAAACACGCGCGAATGTTCGAGGAAGCGGCCAATGACCGAGCGCACCCGTATGTTTTCACTCACGCCGGGCACACCAGCAGGCAACATGCAGGCCCCGCGAACGATCAAATCGATCTGCGCGCCTTGTTGACCTGCTGACATCAGCGCTTCCACCAAAGGCACGTCGGTCAGTGCGTTCATCTTCAAGACGATTCGACCCCCTCGGCCTTCAGCCGCCGCTTTGCCTGCAGCGCGGATGCGCAAGAGCATGTCGGCATGCAAGGTGAACGGTGCCACCAGCAAGCGTTTCATCTTGGGCAAGCTGCTTTGGCTGGCCAGGTGACCAAACAGCTGGTCCATGTCCAAGGTGATGGCGGGGTCGGCCGTCAGGTAACTGATGTCCGTGTAGAGCCTGGCTGTGCGGGGGTTGTAATTGCCCGTGGACAAATGGCCATAACGGCGCAAGTTGCGGCCCTCGCGGCGCGTGACCAACAGCATCTTGGCGTGGGTCTTGAGGCCCACCACGCCATACACCACCTGCGCGCCAATCGATTCCAACTGCTCGGCCCAATTGATGTTGGCCTCTTCGTCAAAACGGGCCTTGAGTTCGACCACTGCGGTGACTTCCTTGCCTTGGCGCACCGCCTCACGCAGCAAATCGATCATGGCCGGGTCGCTGCCGGTACGGTAAATGGTTTGCTTGATGGCCAGCACGTTCGGGTCGGATACTGCTTCGCGCAAGAAAGCCAGCACGCCGTCAAAGCTCTCAAAGGGTTGATGGATCAGCACATCGCCCTCGCGCAGCCGGGCCAGGATCGAACCGTTCGATGGCAGTTGTTGTGGAAAGCTCGACTTGTAAGGCGGAAACAGCAATGAGGGCGCTTGCGCCAGATCGATCAGTTGCATCAAGCGCACCAGATTCACCGGGCCATTGACACGGAACACCGACAACTCGGACAACTGAAATTCCTTGCGCAAAAACTCGGCCAGTCGCAAGGAGCAATCAGACGACACCTCCAGGCGAACGGCTTGGCCATAGTTGCGGTGTTGCAAGCCCTGACGCAATGCCGTGCGAAGATTGCCCACATCGTCTTCGTCCACCGCCAAATCGGAATGACGGGTAACGCGGAACTGCGAAAACTGCCCCACGACCCGTCCCGGGAACAATTCGGCCAGATGCGCCCGAATCACGCTGGACAACAACACAAATGAGGTGGCACCGCCACACAGCTTGGCCGGCAGCGGAATCAAACGCGGCAAAACGCGTGGCACTTTGACAATGGCGATCTCGTTGGATCGCCCGAATGCATCTTTGCCCGAGAGCTGAACAATGAAGTTCAAAGACTTGTTAGCCACCTGCGGGAAGGGGTGCGCAGGATCAAGCCCCACAGGAACCAGCAGCGGTTGGACTTCGCGCTGAAAATAGCTGCGCACCCAGCGGCGTTGCTCAGCGTTGCGCTCCCCGTGCGACAGGATGCGGAAACCCTCACGCTCCAATGCGGGCAGCAAATCGTCGTTGTACAAGGTGTACTGCCGGGCCACCATGGCATTGGCGTGTTCGGTGATGGCCGACAAGCTGTCATGCGTGTACGCCCCCGCATGCAAGCCCTGCAAAGAACCCATCACATGCGGCTCGGCACGGACCTCAAAAAATTCATCCAAGTTCGAGGACACGATGCACAAATACCGCAAGCGCTCCAACACAGGCACATCAGGACGGTGCGCCCAGTCCAGCACACGTTCGTTGAAAGCCAGAATGCTCAGATCGCGGTCAAGCAAGGGCGATGGGCCTCGTTCATTGTGGCTTTGGGAAGAATCAGAACGCATCATTTGGGTCACCTCAATGTGTGCTGATCCTAAAAAAGCTTCAAGTCATTTTGATGACATTCATGTGAAGGTTTTGCGCTGAAAGTCTCTGCCTTGGCGCACATGAACCAGATGACATGCAAAGCTTCGTGCCGTTTGTTGCCAATCAAAATGCATGGCGCGATGACGCGCATCCGAACGGGGAACCTGAAGCGCCTGAGCCACCGCTTGATCCAATGCATCAAGCAAGACGCCGCCCATCACACCACGGTCATCGGCCCCCAAGACCTGCAAAGGACCATCGACTGGATAAGCAGCTACCGGCGTACCGCAAGCCATGGCTTCGAGCATGACCAGGCCAAATGTCTCGCTGCGTGAAGGGAACACAAAGACATCACTGGCAGCGTAAATGCGGGCCAACTCCGGGCGCGGCAAGACCCCCATCCACACGACATCGGGATAGCGCTTGCGCAAGCTCTCTTCGAGCGGTCCCACACCGCAAACAATTCGTGTCCCTGGCAAGTCCATGGACAAAAACGCTTCAATGTTCTTCTCGTAAGACACCCGCCCCACGAACAAATAAAAAGGTCTCGGGCAACAAGTCAAACCCGGCAAATCCAAGGGCTTGTCATGGTATTCAAACAAATTCAGATCCACACCATGGGTCCAGGGTTTGAGCTTGTCAAAGCCTCGGCCCTTGAGCATGTCCAGCACCCCTTGGGTCGGCACCATCACGCCTGAAGACGGCCTGTGAAAATGACGAAACAAGGCATAACCCCAGGACAAAGGCACACGCAAAGCGGCATGCAAAATTTCTGGAAACTTGGTGTGAAACGCCGTGGTGAAGGCCAACTGGTGCTTCAGGCAATAGCGCCGTCCCGCCCACCCCAAAGGACCCTCCGTGGCCAAATGGATGGCATCGGGCTGCAAACTGTCGAGCATCTGGGCCAATGGCTTGCCAGGGCGCACGGCCAAGTCAATGCCTTTGTACCCAGGACAGGGTCGGTTGCGAAAAAGGCCAGGGTGAATCACTTCCACCTCCACCCCCAATGGTTTCAAAGCCGCGACCAACTCGTGCAGTGTCGTGACCACCCCATTGACTTGCGGGTGCCACGCATCGGTGATCAGCGCCAGTTTCATGCCAAAGCCTCCACTGTGTTCATCTCACGCACCGTCACGGCCTGGCCTTCACCCCAGTGGATGATCTCCAAACGACCGTCCATGTGCTCGACCAAGGCCGTGCGGCTTTCGACCCAGTCGCCATCGTTGCAATACAAAATGCCGTTGATGTCGCGGATCTCGGCGTGGTGAATGTGCCCACACACCGCGCCGTCGTAGCCACGGCGCTGCGCCTCTTGCGCCACGGCCACTTCAAAGTCACTGATGAAGTTGACGGCTTTTTTCACCTTCAATTTAAGGTAGGCCGACAAAGACCAGTAACCCAATCCCATGCGGGCCCGCCAGGTGTTCAGGTGCCGGTTGAGCTTGAGGGTCAATTCGTACAACCAGTCGCCCACATAAGCCAGCCATTTGGCGCACTGGATCACGCCATCGAAATGGTCACCATGGATCACCCACAGCTTTTGCCCCGTGGCCGTGGTGTGCACCGTGTCATGAAGCACTTCCACACCGCCGAAGGCATGGCCTACAAAATGCCGAGCGAACTCGTCGTGGTTGCCCGGCACATAAATCACACGACAACCCTTGCGTGCACGGCGCAGCAACTTTTGAACCACATCGTTGTGGCTTTGTGGCCAGAACCAGCGGCGGCGCAGTTGCCAACCATCGACGATGTCACCCACCAAATACAAGGTGTCGCTGGGGTGGTGCTTCAAAAAATCCAGCAAAGCATCGGCTTGAAAACCTGGCGTGCCGATGTGCAGGTCTGAAATGAAAATCGCCCGCAGGCGTGTGCGGCCTGAGGGCGTCTCATCATTGTCAGTGGCTTGTGATGCCGTGGTGACTGCCGTCTGGGGCGCATGGCCCATCGGCGCTGCGATCGCCGGGGGTGCCTCAAACAACATCACCGTTTGCAGGTCAGCGGTAGGCACACGCATCAGGCGTTCCCGGCAAAGTGGCGGCGATAACGCGCAGGGATGTCAGCCGTTTGCATCATCATGGGCAAATCTGCCGTGTTGAAATCCGGGTCCCAGGCGGGTGCGCCCAAAATCTTGGCCCCCAGGCGCAAATAGCCTTTGATCAACGCGGGGGGCTCGATCAACACATCGTGCTCCAGCTCGTCCACCGGCAATGGCAAACGAGGACGCACATGGTATTGAATCGGTGCCAGATGCGTCTCGCGCAATTGGTGCCAAATGCTGGCTGCGGCATCGCCCGTCACGATGCCGTTGTGCAGCATGGGAATGCTGGCACAACCGATCATCACGTCCAGACGGTTGCGCTCCATGAACTCGAACAGCGCACCCCACAAGGCCATGATGACGCCACCTTGTCTGTGGTCGGCATGCACACAGCTGCGGCCCAACTCCACCATTCGGCTGCGCATATTGCGCAAACGGGTCAGGTCAAACTCGGTATCGCTGTAGGTGCTGCCCACGCGCTTGGCCTGTTCGGGCGTCAGCACGCGGTAGGTGCCGATCACCTGGCCTGTTTCAGACGCGCGCACCAACAAATGTTCGCAGTAGTCATCGAACAAATCGATGTCATGTCCGGGAACTTTGCTCGACAAGCGAGCCCCCATCTCGGTGCCAAAAATGTCGAACCTCAGTCGCTGCGCTTCACGGACCTCGTCTTGATGCTTTGCCCAACTGACCTCAATAGCGCCTTTGGCGCGGCGAGGCATGAAATCCACAGCGGAGTTGGACTGCGCCGGATGAAGTGACCCCCTAGGCAAATTCAACGGGGACAGTGCGAAGGTGGGGCTGGGCAACTCTTTCATGAGAACACTCCTTTTTTGATCTGTGCGCCCATGATCAAAGGAATGCGTGACACGCAAAAGTCGTTGTCGTGAATTTTTGATGACGTGCCAACAAGGAAAAGGGCCCGCTTGCAACGGGCCCTTTCACCTTGGAGAAACGCTTGATCAGAAGGTGTAACGCATACCGATCAACATGCTCTTTTGTTCAGGCGATGTGGTCAAAGTCGAGTGCTTGATCTTCTCATTGCCATAGACGCCATAGATGGTGGTGTCTTTGTTCAAGGCATACCAAACGCTCAACTGAACACCACTCATGTCGGCCTTGGTCGCCTGGTTGGTCAACTTGGCTTTGCCTTCGCTGATGTTGGCATTGAACGTGAATGCACCCACCGGCACGCGAACACCGACGTTGTTGGTGTCGAATGTGACTTTGGTGGCTTCAGTGCCTTGCTTGGACTTGGTGTTCACGAAGAACAGTTTGGCCATGCCCAGATCGTAAGAAGCGCCCAGTGCATCATTCTTGAAATCATCAACAGCGGTGGCTTTGGCCACGGTGTAACCAGCGACCTTGATGTCTTTGACGGTGTTCTTGACTGTTTCTGTACCAAATTTCACAGCCAATGGTCCGTTGACGTAATTCAAACCAAATGCCTGAGAATCACCGGTTTTGCCGTTGTTGGTGACGACACCTGCTGCATCGCTTACCTTGGCGGTGGAGCCAAAACCAATCTGAACATCTGCAGAGAAACCGCTGAAGTTGGAGGTGCTGTAGGTCAACACATCATCACGACGCGAATCACGGGCGTAGTTACCCAAGTAACCTGCAGCGGTGGGATCCATATTGACGTCGAAGGTGTATTCGATATCTTTGATCAAGGTCGTGCGACGACCGAATGTCGCGCCGCCCCAGCCACCGCTCAGGCCCACAATGCCCGTACGTGTCTTGATGGTTTGTGTTTCCGTGCTGGGATCGACTTCAAATTCCATCACGAAATTGGCTTTCAAACCGCTTGCAATTTCGCGATCGCCTTTGAAACCCACACGGCTGGCAGACAGACCGTTGGTGATGAAATCGTTGGTTTCGGTTTTGACGCCAGCGCTGCTGGTGACAACAGAATTGTTGTAGGCCACGTCAGCGATACCGTACAAGGTCACAGAGCTTTGAGCTTGAGCTGTGGTGGCGGCCAGAACAGCCAAGGCCAAGAGAGATTTTTTCATGATCAATATTTCCAGTTGTTTCAGATGCTGAATGCCCGAATGAATTTGTCATGCAAATCCTGTGCATTCATTCCAACTTCCTGATTGGAAGTGACTTGATTGAAACAACGAAAAATGACCAATCCGTGAAAATTCCGAGGCGTTGTTTATAGGGTTAATCAAGCAGGATTCATCAAGCTTTCATCTGCGTCCGGTATGCGAAGACGCTGCTCAATGCTTGCCATCACGGACAGCGCGATGGGGTCAATTCAAGCCATCCCACAAAAGCTTGCAGCCCGTGAGGAACATGCCGACATACACCAGCCGGTAAAACAAGGCGGGCTCAATGCGCCGCGCGATGCGCACGCCCATCCACACCCCCAAGGGTGCCAAGGGCAAGAGCACCAAGGAGGTTGCAAAATTTCGCATGTCCAGCAAGCCCAGCCATGCGTAAGGCACCCACTTGGCCATGTTCACAAAGAAGAACAAAAACGCCATGGTGCCGGTGAACACCACGGGCTTGAGTTTGAGCGGAATCACATACGCGTTCACTGGCGGCCCGCCGGCATGCGCGATGAAGCTGGTGAAGCCCGAAGTCGTGAGCAGCAAAGCCCCAAGCCAGCGCGGCGGCGGTGCACCGCCTGGCTTGGGCGGATACAAGAGCCGTTGAGCCAGGAACAGCAAGGTGAAGACGCCCACAATGCCCGCCACCAGATGCGCGTCCAGGTATTTGAAAAGCATGGTGCCAATCAAGATGCCGCACAGAGCAAAGGGCAGCATGAAACGCAGCAAGCGCTTGTCCAGGTCTTTCCTGAAAGCGGCCATGCCCAGCACATCCATGACAAAAAGCACCGGCATCAGGATCGCCGCTGCCCGAGGCACCGACACCGCCAAGGCCATCATCGGCACCGCCAACGAACCCAGCCCCGCGCCAAAACCGCTCTTGCTGATGCCCAACAGCAGCACCGCCGGCACAGAGACCAGATAGAAGAAGGGATCGGTATTGAAGGGCAAGTCCACAAGCGTGCTTTCCGGGAAGGCTTTCATCTTAGCGTCTGGCCTGTCGTCACAAAAATGACGCACATTTCCTCTACAGTCCGAAGTTCAGAAAATAGCCGCCATCCCTGCGCGATGGCGAGAACAAGCCCATGACCATCAACATTCTCATTTTGTGCACCCACAACTCCGCCCGCAGCGTGCTGTCTGAAGGCATGCTCAACCATTGGGCCCGGCAACTGGGCCAAGATGTCCGCGCGTTCAGCGCAGGCAGTGCACCCAGCGGTCGGCTCAACCCCTTTGCACTCGATGCCTTGAACCAAGCAGGCATCGACACCAGCGGCTACCGCAGCAAGAGCTGGGATGAGTTCACCGCGCCCGGTGCACCCGAGATGCACATCGTCATCACCGTGTGCGACAGCGCTGCCGCCGAGACCTGCCCCTACTGGCCCGGCAGCCCGGTCAAGGTGCATTGGGGCTACCCCGATCCGTCCAACGCCTTGGGGGGCGACGAGGGCAAACGCCAGGCCTTTGAGCTGACGCGCCAGGCCATTGGCTACCGCATGCTGCAGCTGCTGCAATTGCCGCTGGACACCCTGTCCCCCGCGCAGCTGCAGGCTGAACTGAACCGCATCTACGCCAACTGAAAGCCGCACCATGAACGTGTTTGAACGCTTTCTCACCCTCTGGGTCTTTCTGTGCATCGTGGCCGGCATTGCGCTGGGCCAGCTGTTTCCAACGCTCTTTCAAGCGATCGGCAGCATGGAGTTCGCGCAAGTCAACTTGCCGGTGGGCTTGCTGATCTGGGTGATGGTCATTCCCATGCTCGTCAAGGTAGACTTTGCCGCCCTGGGTCAGGTGCGCCAACATGTGCGCGGCATCGGCGTGACCTTGTTCGTCAACTGGCTGGTCAAGCCGTTCTCGATGGCGCTTTTAGGCTGGATTTTCATCCGCCACCTCTTTGCGCCCTACTTGCCCGCCGACCAACTCGACAGCTACATCGCGGGCCTGATCTTGCTGGCTGCAGCACCCTGCACCGCCATGGTGTTTGTGTGGAGTCGCCTGACCAACGGCAACCCGCTGTTCACATTGTCGCAAGTGGCGCTGAACGACAGCATCATGGTGTTCGCTTTTGCACCGCTGGTGGGTTTGCTGCTGGGCATGTCGGCCATCACGGTGCCTTGGGACACCTTGCTGACCTCGGTGCTGCTGTACATCGTGATCCCGGTGCTGCTGGCGCAAGTCTGGCGTCGCCAACTGCTGCGCCAGGGCCAAGCCGCATTTGACGCGGCCATGCAGCGCATCAGCCCCTGGTCCATCGCGGCCTTGCTGGCCACGCTGGTTTTGCTGTTCGCTTTTCAGGGCGAGGCCATCTTGCAGCAGCCGCTGGTGATCGCGCTGCTGGCAGTGCCCATCCTGATCCAAGTGCTGTTCAACTCGGCGCTGGCCTATGGTCTGAACCGCGCTTTGGGCGAAAAGCACGAGATCGCCTGCCCTTCGGCGCTGATCGGAGCGTCCAACTTTTTCGAGCTGGCGGTGGCCGCCGCCATCAGCCTGTTTGGTTTCCACTCGGGCGCAGCGCTGGCCACGGTGGTGGGCGTGCTGATCGAGGTGCCCGTCATGCTGCTGGTGGTGCGCGTGGTCAACCAGAGCAAGGGCTGGTACGAGCGAGGCTAAGAAGGTCTAAAAGACTACGGCCGATGCCCACGCACCGGCCTTGATGCCTCACTCGTCAAAGTCCCAGATCCGGTGCAGATCCAGGTTCATCAGGGCCCAACTCTCGACCAGTTCCAGTTGCAGCTTATGGCTCTCGCGCAAACTCTCTTGCGCCAGACGCCGGTTCTGGATCAGCTCCGTCATGCTGTGCTCGCCCATGGCAAAAGCCTTGGTGGACTGCTGCACCGCCTGCGTTTGTGTGCGTACGGCGGCCTGCAAACCGCTCAAGGCTTGCCTTTGCATCTGCAAACTCAGCCAACGCGCTTCAAACGCCGCACCCAATTCCAACGTCATCTGCTGCAGCTGCTCTTCCAACTGGTTCGCTTCGGCCAAGGCGGCAGCCGCATGGGCCTGCCGGGCTGAGCCAGGCAAGGCAAAGGCCACCGACACACCCATGATGTTTTCTGCACCTGCGCGCTCACGCGCCGCATAGACCCCCAGCACCGGATCGGGCCAACGGTCCCGGTCCAGGCGCTCGGCCTGCAAGCGCAGGCGCTGCACTTCGGCACGCCGCAAATTCAGTTCGTGGTGGTTTTGCAAAAAAGTCTGCAACAAAGGTTGCAAGGCAGGCAAGTCGGTCACATCGCCTTGGGCCTTTGGCCAGACCGGCTCGGGCAAACCGGGGTAGCGCTTTTGCGCCTGAGCCCACGCGGCCGTCCACTGCGCCTGCGCCACAGCCTGCGCCGCCTGGGCACGTTGCAGCTCGGCTTGCGCCAGGCTCGCGTCCAATTGCGAGATGTCGCCTTGCTTCAAGCGCAGCTGCGCCTGGCGATGCAGCTCTTGCGACAAAGCGGCCTGCGCTGTGGCGCCGTCGCGGGCCAGCGCCAGCTGGTGCAGGGCAAACCATTGGCGCATCAGCTCGCGGCTCGCTTCGTGCAAGGCATCGGCATAGGCGATGCGGGCCACCTGACGGCCCTGCTCGGCCAGGCCTGCATCCAGCCCCGCCTTGCCCCACCAGCGCACCGGGCGCTCCAGGCTCACCAGCTGTTCCTGAAAACGGCTGCTCGGATCGAAGGTCTTGCGCTGCTGTTGGCTCATGCGCAGGTTGAATTCAGCCGGCCCCAGCTCGGTGGCGCGAGCCCTTTGCACTTGGGCCGCTTGTTGCGATTGCGCGGCCAAGATGCCGTGGCTGGTCTTGACGATGGCCTGCACCTGCTCGCTCGCGGGCAACCACGCCTTCAGCTCATCTTGTGCCTGAGCCCCGCCAAACACCGCGCCCAGCACGAGCGACAAACAAAGTTTTTTCATGACGCACTCCTGTGCTGAGGCTGGCGAATCTGCGCCCAAACTTCGGCCAGGCTGCCCAAGGCCCCCCAGCGCTCAAAGATCCAAGGCAAGAGCAACAAGGTCAAAGCCGTGGCACTGACCAAACCGCCGGTGACCACAATGGCCAGTGGCTTTTGGATCTCCGAGCCCGGCCCGGTGGCAAACAGCAGCGGGATCATGCCCAGCGCGGTGATGAGCGCCGTCATCAACACCGGCCGCAAGCGGCGCTCCGCACCCAGGCGCACCACTTGGGCCATGGCTTCGCCCTGGTTCAGTCGCTCGTTGAAATGCGTGACCATCACCACCCCGTTGAGCACCGCAATGCCCAGCAGCGCGATGAAGCCCACCGAAGCCGGCACCGACAGGTATTGGCCCGAGATGGCCAGCGCCACCACACCGCCCACCAGCGCAAACGGGATGTTCAAAAAGATGATGCCCGCCTGCACCACCGATCCGAAGGTGAAGGTGAGGATCAAAAAGATCAGGCCCATGGCCGCCGGGATGACCACACTCAAACGGGCCGCTGCGCGTTGCTGGTTTTCAAACTGGCCGCCCCACACCACCTGGATGTCTTTGGGCAGGCCCAGCGCCGCCACCGCCTGCTGGGCGTCCGCCACAAACCCGGTCAAGTCGCGGCCTTCGACGGCCACCTGAATCGTCGTCAGGCGCTGGCTCAGTTCATGGTCGATGCGGATCGGGCCGTCCACCGCCCGGATGTCGGCCAGCGCACTGGCCGGCCAAGCCTTGCCATCGGGCGCGGTGATGGGCAGGTTGCGCAAGGCCTCGGGGCTGCTGC
>JBEEJQ010000055.1:0-15760 GCA_041169105.1 Pseudomonadota bacterium
TTCTCGGTCAGGATGTGGGCCAGCGTTTGCAGCGTTTTGCCCAGGCCCATGTCGTCGGCCAAGATACCGGCCAGCCGGTGTTCGCGCAAAAACTGCAACCAATTGAGGCCCTGCTGCTGGTAGGGGCGCAAGGTGGCTTGCAAGCCTTCGGGCGCAGGCACGGCCGTCAGGGCCGCCTGGCCGCGCATCTGCTGCACCAGGCTCAACAAGCGGCTGGCCCCCTGCCAGTGCGCGCCCTCGCCCAGCGATGTGGCGGTGCGCAAAGCGTCCATGCGCGACAGGCGCAGGGCGTCGCCGTCCCAGTCGTGGCCACGCTCGCCGTGCAGCTCCATCAGCATGCTCAGCCAGGGCTTGATGCGGGCCGTGGGCAGGCGCACATAGCCGGGCCCGTGCAGGTCCGGCAGGTACAAATGCGCCGGCAGACCTTGCAGGTCGCTCGGGTCGTCTGCACGCTTGACGCCTGCGAGAGCCGCCAAAATGGCGGGCACCCAAGGCAAGATGTTGACGCGCTGACCATCGATGTCCATGCCCAGTGAGAGGTTGAACCACGGCGATGTTTCATCGAAACCGTCTTCGCCCGACAGGTCGATATGCACGTCATCGGCCAAGCGCAACCAGGTGTTCAGGCCGGTGTCGGCCTGCACCTGCAGGCCCGCTTCGCGCAGGGGTTCAAAGTCGCTTTCCAGCCACTCCAACCAGAGAGCGGCGCTTTGCGAGCCGGTCAGGCGCAATGTGGGACTCTGATCGAGATCAAAGCCCAAATCCTCCAGCGTCTCCACAATGCGCAGCTCGCCCGCCAGGTCGCGCAGCAACATGCGGGCAGCCGATCCCTTGCCGACGGCCACACGCACCTGGGCATGGGGCCAGTGGCCTTGATGGCCTTCGTAATCAAAACTCAGCTGCGCCTCAAAAATGCCGTGGTCCATGCGCATTTGCAAGGGCACCGCCGAAATGCGCAGCACGCCCACAGGTTCGACGCCCCGGATTTCGGGCAACTGCTCGATGACCGGCGGCAGCGGCATGGGGCCAAGCCGCTCAATCAGTTGCTGCTGGAACTTCAGCGCCACGCGCTCGGGCAGCACGGGCGACTGCGTCAAGAGCTGCAATCGCTCAGCGCTCAGGCCCTGGGTGTCGAGGCGACCACAGCGGCCACACGCTGCATCCACAAAAATCGGTGGCTCATTGAGCCCGCAAACCACGCCGTCTTGACCGGCTTGCACCTGCAGTTTCCAGCCAGCGGCTTGGGCGTCTTGCGCCGCGACCGACTGCCAGGTGCCAGAGATCGGCAGGGCCTCATCGGTCCATTGCAAAGGGGTCAGCGCTTTGCCGTCCTCCCACATGAGGCGACCGGTTTCGCTGCACTTTTGTAGCAGCAACTCGGCGGCCAGGCCTTGCAACTTGACCGCGCTGTGAAAGCCGTAAGAGCCAAAGCTGTTGGTGGCAGGACAGGCTTTGAACAGGTCAAAAATCCCCCGCTCGGTAGCGGCACTGCTGTGCCAGATCGGGTCGTACGAATAAGGCTCACTGGTGACTTTTTTGGGCCGGCCCCACACCCCATCGCGCTTGAGAATGGCGCGTTTGATGGTCAGGTGAAACACCGACCGCTGGCCCGTGCTTTCAGCCGACATGCAGTACAAAAAATGCTCGGGCGTACTGCTGGGCAAGCTGAAGTGCTGTGCCACATCGGCCGTCTCCAGGCGTCCCAACCAGTCGCGCACCTGGTATTCGGCTTGCTGCAAGGCCCGCTCTTGGCTGGCTATCAGCTGCTGCTCAGACAGATCACCAGAAGCATCATCCTCGGGCGGGGCTTCGCGCAGACGCTGGCCCTGCATGGCCACATGGATGCCCAGCGCCGCGCCGTGCTTGCACATGCGGCCCACGGCGCAGGTACAGGTGGAGCGCCAAGCCTGCAAATTGCCGCCTTCTGACACGCGCAAATGCGCCGTGACGGTGAAAGGCGAAGCCTGCAACTCGGGCACCTGGGCCACCAGTTTCCAGCCATCGGCCTCGGGCGTCAGCTGCGCGACGATGTCATCGTTTTGCAAGTAAAGCGCTGTGCCCTTGGCCCACGCATTGGAGTCAAAGTAAAACGCCAGCTGAGACGGTGGAAACCACTGCTCAGACACGTCGGATCTCACACGCACAGACGATCAACCCACCCACTTGCGGGCGTTTTGCCACACACGCAGCCAAGGGCTGGTGTCGGCCACATCGCCGCTGGTCCAGCTCATCTGCACATTGCGGAACACGCGCTCAGGGTGCGGCATCATGGCCGTGAACCGCCCATCGGCCGTGGTCACAGCCGTGAGGCCCCCCGCGCTGCCGTTGGGGTTGAAGGGGTACTGCTCGGTGGCTTGGCCGTGGTTGTCTACGAAACGCATGGCCGCGATGGCTTGCGCCGCGTTGCCCCGGTGCTTGAAGTTCGCAAAGCCCTCGCCGTGCGCCACCGCAATCGGCAAGCGGCTGCCCGCCATGCCTTGCAAGAACAGGCTGGGCGATTCCAGCACTTCGACCATCGACAAGCGGGCTTCAAAACGCTCGCTCTGGTTGGTGGTGAAGCGTGGCCAAGCCTCAGCGCCGGGGATGATGTCGGCCAGCTCGGCAAACATCTGGCAGCCGTTGCACACGCCCAGACCAAAGGTGTCGGTGCGGCCAAAGAATCCTTTGAACTGGTCAGACAGCGCTGGGTTGAAGGTGATGCTGCGCGCCCAGCCAATGCCTGCGCCCAGCGTGTCGCCGTAGCTGAAGCCGCCGCAAGCCACCAGGCCCTGGAAGTCGGCCAAGTTGGCGCGGCCCGATTGCAGGTCGGTCATGTGCACGTCGTGCGACTCGAAGCCCGCTTTGTGGAAGGCGTAGGCCATCTCGACATGCGAGTTGACGCCCTGCTCGCGCAGGATCGCCACCTTGGGGCGCGACAGGTTCAGGAACGGCGCGGCCACGTTTTCAGCCGGGTCAAAGCTCAGCGCCACGTGCATGCCGGGGTCGCTGGCCTGGCCAGCGGCGGCGTGTTCGGCGTCGGCACAAGCGGGGTTGTCGCGCTGCTGGCAAATCTTCCAGCTCACGCTGTCCCAGACCTGGTGCAGGTCTTCGAGCTTGGCGGTGAACACCTCTTTGGTGTCGCGCCAGATGCTGAGTTCGCCCACACCTTTTTGGATGGTGGAGGTGGTTGGGCGGGTCTTGCCGATCACATGTGTGTGCTTGGACAGACCGTGCTCGCGCAGGGTTTGCAGCACCGCATTGCGGTCGGCGGTGCGCACTTGCAGCACCACACCCAGCTCTTCGTTGAACAGGGCTTTGAGCGTGAGTTCTTCACGGCGAGCGCTGACCTGGCCAGCCCAGTTCTTGGCGTCGCCATGGTCAGCGCGGCTGTCGGTGATGCCGTCGCCTTCGGTGACCAGCATGTCCACATTGAGCGCCACGCCCACATGGCCTGCAAAAGCCATCTCGGCCACAGCGGCCAGCAAGCCGCCGTCGCTGCGGTCGTGGTAAGCCAGGATCTGGCCCTTGGCACGCAAGGCGTTCACGGCGTTGACCAGACTGACCAAGGTTTGCGGGTCTTCCAGATCAGGCACGCTGTCGCCAAACTGGTCCAGCACCTGGCCCAGCACGCTGCCACCCATGCGGTTGTGGCCCTGGCCCAGGTCGATCAGCAGCAAGCTGGTGTCGCCCTCTTGCGCGTCCAGCTGCGGGGTCAGCGTGCCACGCACGTCAGGCAAGCTGGCGAAGGCGGTGATGATCAGGCTCACGGGCGAGGTGACTTTGCGGGTCTCACCGTTGTCGGACCATTGTGTCCGCATCGACAAGCTGTCTTTACCCACAGGGATCGAGATGTCCAGCGCAGGGCACAGTTCCATGCCCACGGCCTTGACGGTTTCGTACAAAGCGGCGTCTTCGCCCGGCTCGCCACAAGCGGCCATCCAATTGGCGGACATCTTGACGCGGGGCAGATCGATGGGTGCGGCCAGCAAATTGGTGATGGCCTCGGCCACGGCCATGCGGCCAGACGCTGCGGCGTTGAGCGAGGCCAGCGGCGTGCGCTCGCCCATGCTCATGGCTTCACCGGCAAAGCCTTGGTAATCGGCCAAGGTCACGGCCACGTCGGCCACGGGCACTTGCCAAGGGCCGACCATCTGGTCGCGGTGCGTCAGGCCACCCACGGCGCGGTCGCCAATGGTGATCAAAAAGCGTTTGGACGCCACGGTGGGGTGGCTCAACACGTCGATCACGGCTTTTTGCAAGGACACACCGGTCAGGTTCATGGCGGGCGACTGGCGGGTCACGGTCTTCACATCACGATGCATTTTGGGCGGCTTGCCCAGCAGCACGTCCATGGGCATGTCAACGGGCGATTCTTGGCCTTTGTCTTTCAGCACCAGTTGGCGCTCTTCGGTCGCCACACCAATTACCGCAAACGGGCAGCGCTCGCGTTCGCAAAAGGCGGTGAACTGCTCCAGCGATTCGGGCGCAATGGCCATCACATAGCGTTCCTGGCTCTCGTTGGACCAGATTTCTTTCGGGGCCAGGCCCGACTCTTCGAGCTTGACGGCACGCAAATCAAAGCGTGCGCCCCGGCCTGCGTCGTTGGTCAGCTCAGGGAAGGCGTTGGACAAACCGCCCGCGCCCACATCGTGGATGGCCAAGATGGGGTTGGCCGCGCCTTGCGCCCAGCAGTGGTTGATGACCTCTTGCGCTCGGCGCTCGATCTCGGGGTTGCCGCGCTGCACCGAGTCAAAGTCGAGTTCTGCCGCGTTGGTGCCGGTGGCCATGGAGCTGGCCGCACCGCCGCCCATGCCGATGCGCATGCCGGGACCGCCCAACTGGATCAGCAGCGTGCCCGCCGGAAATTCGATCTTTTTCGTCTGGATGGCGTCGATCTGCCCCAGACCACCCGCGATCATGATGGGCTTGTGGTAGCCGCGCACCACACCGTCCACGGTCTGCTCGTATTCGCGGAAATAACCCGTCAGGTTGGGACGGCCAAATTCGTTGTTGAACGCTGCGCCGCCCAAAGGGCCTTCAGTCATGATTTGCAGAGGGCTGGCGATGTGCTCGGGCTTGCCGCCCGCTTGGTCGGACATGCCACCCCAGAGTTTGGACACCGTAAAGCCTGACAAACCCGCCTTGGGCTTGGAGCCACGGCCTGTTGCGCCCTCGTCACGGATCTCGCCGCCTGCGCCGGTCGATGCGCCGGGGAAAGGCGAAATCGCGGTCGGGTGGTTGTGGGTTTCGACCTTCATCAGCACATGGTGAAGGGCTTGTTCGCTCTGATAAGCCGCGCCCTGCCCTGAAGTTCTGGCCACAAAACGCTCCACGTTGTGGCCTTCCATCACCGAGGCGTTATCCGAATACGCCACCACCGTGTGCTGGGGGCTGAGCTGATGCGTGTTGCGGATCATGCCGAACAGGCTCTTGGGCTGGGCCACGCCGTCGATGGTGAACTCTGCGTTGAAAATCTTGTGGCGGCAGTGCTCGCTGTTGGCCTGCGCAAACATCATCAACTCCACATCGGTGGGGTTGCGCTTGAGGCCCTCAAAGGCGTTGACCAAATACTCGATCTCGTCTTCGGCCAGCGCCAGGCCCCAGGCCTTGTTGGCCGCTTCGAGTGCTGCGCGGCCACCGCCGAGCACATCCACATGTTCCATGGGCGCGGGGTCGAGTGCGGTGAACAAGGCCGCCGCCTCATCGCGGCTGGGCATGGCCGACTCGGTCATGCGGTCGTGCAGCGCAGCGGCCACCTGGCCCAGTTGCTCGGCGCTCAGTTTGGCGGTGCTCAGCAATCCAGACTTCATCGTCAGGCGGTATTCGGTCAGGCGCTCCACACGGCGCACATCAAAGCCACAGTTGCGGGCAATGTCGGTGGCTTTGGACGCCCAGGGCGACACGGTGCCGATGCGTGGGCTGACCACGATCACGGGGCCATCGGTGGGGCCGGCATAAGGCTCGCCGTAGGTCAACAAAGCCGAGAGGGTTTGTTTTTGGGCATCGTCCAAAGGGGCGGACGTGGCCACCAAATGCACAAAACGGGCGGCAATGCCCTGAATTTGCGGCGAAATCTCTGCCAGACGTGGCAAAACTTGGGCAATGCGAAAGTCGCTGAGGGCGCTGGCGCCTTCGAAAGTCGTGATGTGCAGGGACACGGGGTGGCCTTGTAAAGAGACGGAAAACCGTAGCGCCGGGGCCGCTGACTGGGGCTGACCGGCAAAGGCGATATTTTAACCGTGGAAACCCTGAGATCGGCCCGAGTAAAGAGGCAATGGGATAATCCCACCCCATGACGATCACCATCAAAACCGCCGAAGACATCGAAGGCATGCGCGTGGCTTGCCGCCTGGCTTCGGAAGTCCTCGACTACATCGAGCCCTTCATCAAGCCGGGCATCACCACCAACGAGATTGACAAGCTGTGCCACGACTACATGGTCGATGTGCAAGGCTGCATCCCGGCTCCGCTCAACTACGCGCCGGGCGGCTACAAGCCCTACCCCAAGTCGATCTGCACCTCCATCAACCACCAGGTCTGCCACGGCATTCCGAATGACAAACCGCTCAAAAAAGGCGACTCGCTCAACATCGACATCACCACCATCAAAGATGGCTGGCATGGCGACACGAGCCGCATGTTCATGGTGGGCGAAGCCTCGATTGCCGCCAAGCGCCTGGCCAAACTGACCTATGAGGCCATGTGGAAAGGCATTGAGCAGGTCAAGCCCGGCGCCCATTTGGGCGACATTGGCCATGCGATTCAAAAGTTTGCCGAGGGCCACGGCTTTTCGGTGGTGCGCGAGTTTTGCGGCCACGGCATTGGCCGGGGCTTTCACGAAGAGCCACAAGTGCTGCACTACGGCAAACCCGGCACCCTGGTGGAGCTGGTGCCCGGCATGATCTTCACGATCGAGCCGATGATCAACGCCGGTCGAAAAGAGATCAAGGAAATGGGCGATGGCTGGACCATCGTGACCAAGGACCATTCCTTGTCGGCCCAGTGGGAACACACTGTGGTGGTGACCGAAACCGGCTACGAGGTGCTGACCTTGTCTGCAGGCAGCCCGGCCATCCCCGACTTCATCACCGCCAAAGCCTGACATGACCGAGCTGGCCCCGCTGCGCGAAGCGTACAAACGCGACAAGGCAGCGGTGCTGCACAACCTGGCTGGCAGCGGTGCCAGCACCCGAGGCCTGCAAAAGACCTTGCACCAATTGGCCGGCCTGGCTGATGCCTTGCTGATCCAGCTGTGGCAAAACGCCGGTTTTTCGGCCGATGTTTGCCTGGTGGCGGTGGGCGGTTTTGGCCGGGGCGAGTTGCTGCCCTACTCCGATGTGGACGTGTTGGTGCTCTTGCCCGATGGCCAGTCGCCAGAGAGCAGTCCAGAGTTGCAAAACCAACTGGAGCGTTTCATCGGCAGCTGCTGGGACACGGGGCTGGAAATCGGCTCCAGCGTGCGCACCCTGAGCGAGTGCCTGGCCGAATCGGCCAAAGACATCACGGTGCAAACGTCCTTGCTGGAGTCGCGCCCCATCACCGGTGACCTGAAGCTGTTTGCGGCGTTTCAGGCGCAGTACCAAGCGGCCATGGACCCGCAGGCCTTTTTTGTAGCCAAGACGCTGGAGATGCGCCAGCGCCACACCAAGTTTGAAGACACACCCTACGCCCTGGAGCCCAATTGCAAAGAGTCGCCTGGCGGCTTGCGCGATTTGCAGATCATTTTGTGGGTGGCCCGCGCTGCCGGTTTGGGTCGCAGCTGGGACGATCTGGCCCGCAAAGGCCTGGCCACGCCCCTGGAGGCGCGGCAGATCAAGCGCAACGAAGCCCTGCTCAGCCTGATCCGCACCCGATTGCACGTGCAAGCGCGTCGCCGCGAAGACCGTCTGGTGTTCGACCTGCAAACCGGCGTGGCCGAATCCTTTGGCTACCAGTCTGACACCACCAGCGATGGCCGTCTGGCCATGCGGGCCAGCGAAAAGCTGATGCGCCAGTACTACTGGGCCGCCAAGGCGGTCACGCAGCTCAACCAGATCTTGCTGCTCAACATTGAAGACCGCCTCAAGAGCGACCGGGGCGAAGGCCTGGACACTTTCCGCCCGATCAATGAGCGCTTTTTTGAAAAAGCGGGCCTCATCGAAGTGGCCAGCGACGACCTGTACGAAAAGCACCCGCACGCGATCCTCGAAACCTTTTTGCTCTACCAGGCTACCACGGGCGTGACGGGGCTGTCGGCCCGCACGCTGCGGGCGCTGTACAACGTGCGCCCGATCATGAACGCGCAGTTCCGCGCCGATCCGGTCAACCGCCAGACCTTCATGCAGATCCTGCAGCAGCCTTTTGGCATCACGCACGCCATGCGCTTGATGAACCAGACCTCGGTGCTGGGCCGCTACCTGTGGGTGTTCCGCCGCATCGTGGGGCAGATGCAGCACGACCTGTTCCATGCCTACACGGTGGACCAGCACATCCTGATGGTGCTGCGCAATGTGCGGCGCTTTTTCATGGCCGAGCACGCGCACGAGTACCCGTTTTGTTCGCAACTGGCCGCCGGTTGGGACAAGCCCTGGATCATCTACGCGGCAGCCCTTTTCCATGACATTGCCAAGGGCCGTGGCGGCGACCACTCGCAACTGGGCAAGGCCGAGGTGCGCACCTTTGCACGCCAGCACAAGCTGGACAAAGCCGATGCGCAGTTGATCGAGTTTTTGGTCGGCGAGCACCTGACCATGAGCCATGTGGCGCAAAAGGAAGACTTGAGCGACCCCGACGTGATCGGCCGCTTTGCCCAGCGCGTGGGCAATGAGCGCAACCTGACGGCCTTGTATTTGCTGACGGTGGCCGACATCCGTGGCACCAGCCCCAAGGTCTGGAACGCCTGGAAGGGCAAGCTGCTGGAAGACCTCTACAAATCCACGCTGCGCGTCTTGGGCGGCCGTGCACCCGATGCCAATGCCGAAGTGGAAGCGCGCAAGCGCGATGCCCTGGTCGAGCTGGCCCGCCACGCCGAGCCGCACGAGGGCCACAAGGCCTTGTGGGACACGCTGGACGTAGGCTACTTCATGCGCCACGACGCGAGTGACATCGCCTGGCATGCCCGCCAGCTCTCGCGTCATGTGGCCAAGCCCGACCCGGCTGGCCCGCGCACCATCGTGCGTGCGCGGATTTCTCCGGTGGGCGAAGGGCTGCAAGTGCTGGTCTTCACACCCGACCAGCCCGATTTGTTTGCCCGCATCTGCGGCCACTTTGACCAAGCGGGTTTCAGCATTTTGGACGCCAAGGTGCACACCACCCGCACCGGTTGGGCGCTGGATACCTTCCAGATCGTCACCTCCATGCTGCCCGAGCATTACCGCGAGTTGATCACCATGGTGGAATCGGGCCTGACCCAGACCATCGAAAAGCAAGGCCCCCTGCCGGCACCCAGCCGTGGCCGCGTCTCACGCCGTGTTAAGAGCTTCCCGATCACGCCCCGCGTGACGCTCAAGCCCGACGACAAAGCGCAAAACTGGCTGCTCAGTGTCTCGGCCAGCGACCGCATTGGCTTGCTGTACGGCATTGCCACCGTCTTGGGCAAGCACGGCATCAACTTGCAACTGGCCAAGATCAGCACCTTGGGCGAGCGGGTGGAGGACACCTTCTTGATCAGCGGCTCGGCCTTGCAGCAAAACAAGGCGCAAATCGAGATCGAAACCGAATTGCTGCAGGCGCTGCAAGCCAGCTGAGCAAGCGCCTGGGCTGCGTTCACTGGCTCAGGCGCGAGGAGTAACGGCAAACCTTGGGGTCAAACCAGGTTTTGGAAAACTCGGCCAACTCGTTGTTGGCAGTCCAGGACTGCCGCTCGATGTAACCGGCCCAATCGCCTGTTTGCAGGGGCGATGCAGCTGGGGCCCAGGCGGGCGCAGGGGCTGCGCTGATCTGGTCTTCCACGCGTGAAATGAAGACGCTCAGGCGCTGTTGGTAGAACAAATACATCGAGTCGCCCAACTCGGCTGCGCTCAAAGTCTTGAGGGTCTTGGCGGGAAACCAGATCTCTTCCAATGCCACCGGCACTTGGCTCAAAAATCGCCAGCGGCGCGCCCGCCAGCAAGCCGCGCCGTCCCAATCGGGCATGCCGGGTTCAGGTTGGGCTTTCGCCACGTCCAGGATCTGCGCGGTGGGCAAACCCGGCCCATCGGTCAGCTCCAAGCGGAACAACTCATAAATCTGCTGCGTGCCCTGCACGCTTTTGACATAGGTGCCCGAGCCCTGTATGCGCTCCAAAACGCCCTGTTGCTCCAAAAGCGCCAGTGACTTGCGCAAGGTGCCCACCGCCACCGACAGCGTTTGCGCCAGAGCGGCCTCGGTGGGCAAACGCTCGCCGGTGTGCCAATAACCGGCCTTGATTTGCCGGACCAACAGCTCGGCGATTTGCTGGTAAACCGGCAAGGGTTGCGCGTGGTGTGCAGAGTTCATGCCCCACAGTATGACAAATCAGTGGAAACCCCCGAACAAACCCGCGTCAATTCATATACCATTCATTCACTTAATGAGTGAGGTTGAACATGAGCATCGTTCCCGTCAAAGGTCAAGACATCCAAGGCGCTGAAGTCGCTTGGTTTGCACCCCTGTGTTCCGACGATTTTCGGCATTTGGGCGTGCCCGATGGCGACTTGCGCAGCAACTGGGCCAACACCAGCCGCATCGTGCAAAAGTCCGAAGAGCTGGGCTTTCGCAACATTCTGTGCCCCTCGTCGTACCAGGTGGGTCAAGACACCCTGACCTTTGCCGCCGCTGTGGCCCCCATGACCAAACGCATGAACCTCTTGGCCGCCATCCGCTGCGGCGAGGTGCATCCGGCCATGCTGGCCCGTACCGTGGCCACGCTGGACCACATTCTGGAAGGTCGACTCACGCTGAACGTGATTTCATCGGACTTCCCCGGGCAGCAAGAAGACAGTGCTTACCGGTATCGCCGCTCTTGGGAGGTGGTCGAGATCCTCAAACAAGCCTGGACCCAAGACGAGATCAATTACGACGGCGAGATCTACAAACTCAAAGGCCTGTCCACCGACCCGGTCAAGCCCTACCAGACCAACGGCGGCCCCCTGCTCTACTTTGGCGGCTACAGCCCAGACGCCCTGGCCCTGTGCGGTGCGCACTGCGACACCTACCTGATGTGGCCCGAACCCAAGGACATGCTGGCCCAGCGCATGCGCGATGTGCATGCCCAGGCCGAAAAGCATGGCCGTTTGCTGGACTACGGCCTGCGCGTGCACATGATCGTGCGCGACACCGAAGCCGAAGCGCGTGAGTACGCCGAAGAATTGGTATCCCAACTGGACGATGAAAAAGGCCGCGAAATCCGCCAACGCGCCCTGGATGCCAAGAGCCTGGGTGTGTCCTTGCAAAGCGCCAACCGAGACCGCGCCGATGCAGAAGGCTATGTCGAGCCCCATTTGTGGACCGGCGTGGGCCGCGCCCGCAGCGGCTGCGGCGCTGCGCTGGTGGGCAGCGTGGACCAAATACTGAGTGAAATCGAGGCTTATCAGAAGATGGGCATCCGCGCCTTCATCTTCTCGGGTTACCCTCACCTGCAGGAATGCGAGATCTTTGGCACCAAAGTCTTGCCGCACCTCAAAACGGTTTCACTGGCCCACGAATACGGCCGAGTCCCCCCCCAAACACCGCCCACTCCGCTGTGCACAGGAGTTCGCAAATGAGTTCAACACAAGTCGGCCGCCTGGCGCTGCCCAATGGCCGCAGCCTGAGCCGCATGGCCTATGGCGTGTGGCGTCTGTCCGAGGCCCAAGACTGCTCGGTCAGTGCCAACCTGGCCCGCATCGACGCCTGCCTGGCCCAAGGCATCACCACCTTCGACCACGCCGACATCTACGGCAATTACAGCTGCGAAGACTTGTTCGGTCAGGCCATCAAAGCACGGCCCAGCCTGAAAGACCAGATCGAGATCGTCACCAAGACCGACATCATGCTGTTGTCGGACAAGTGGCCTGACACCCGCGTCAAGCACTACGACACCAGCCCTGCGCACGTGACGGCCAGTGTGGACCGCTCGCTCTCGCGCATTGGTGTGGACGTGATCGACCTGCTCTTGATCCACCGCCCCGACCCGCTCATGGACGCCCAAGCCCTGGGCGCATGCCTGGACGGCTTGATCGACAGCGGCAAGCTGCGCGGCGTGGGCGTATCCAACTTCATGCCATGGGATGTGGACTTGCTGCAGTCGTGCATGAAGCACAAGCTGCAAACCAACCAGATCGAGGTGAGCCTGCTGAGCACCGCGCCCTACACCAACGGCCAGATTGCCCATGCTCAGCAGCACCGCATGCCGGTCATGGCCTGGTCGCCCTTGGGCGGTGGCCGTCTGCATTCGCAAGCGCACACCGCAGGCACAGCGGCCGCTCGCCTGGCCCCCAAGTTGGCCAAACTGGCCCTGGCTTCGGGCACCGACACCACCGCTGTGGCGATGGCTTGGCTGATGCACCACCCGGTGGGCGTGTTGCCCGTCATGGGCAGCAACCAACTGGAGCGCATCCAGCGTTTTGCCGATGCCGCCCGCGTGCCCATGGACCGCCAGACCTGGTTTGAACTCTACGAAATGGCCAACGGCCATGAAGTGCCTTGATGAAAGCGTCCATGCGACACATGCCCGATGACACCGCCGCAGCCGCCAGCGCTGCCGCACCCGTGAGCGACCCCGCCGATTACCGCAAGGCGCTCGGCTGCTTTGGCACGGGCGTCACGGTGGTCACGGCCCACCATGAGGGCCAGGACTGGGGCATGACCTGCAATTCGTTCAGCTCCGTGTCCTTGAACCCCAGGCTGGTGTTGTGGAGCATCCGCAAGGAAGCCAGCAGCCTGCACGCCTTCACGCAATCGGGCGGCTTCACCGTGAGCGTGCTGGCCAGCGCCCAAGCCGACTTGGCGATGCAATTTGCCAAGGGTTCCATGCCCGAACGTTTTGCCGGTGTGCCAGCGACCCGCCAAGCCAGCCAACGCTTGCGTTTGGAGGGCGCAGTGGCCTGGTTTGACTGCACGCTGCACCAGCTGGTCGATGCTGGGGACCACCACATCGTGATTGGCCAGGTGCAAGACTTTGGCTGGCACGATGCAACGCCCTTGGCGTTTTGCCGCAGCCAGTTCGGCTTGTTCCAGGCTTTGCCAAACTGAAGGTCAATCAAACGATCTCGTAGGTCGGAGCTTCAGCTCCGACGTTGTGGACTTTGCTGGAAGCTCCTGTCGGGGCTAAAGCCGCCGACCTACCTGAAGTCAGGGCCAAAGCCGCCGACTTTGCCTAGCATCGACACGGGATCCAATCAGCCCTTGAGCCCGCCTTGCGTCAGGCCGCCGACGACGCGCTCTTGGAACAGGGCGATCAATATCGCCACTGGCACGATGGCCACGATCAAGGCCGCTGAGATGATGGGCCAGGGGAAGGTGAACTCGCCCTGGTAGAGCGCAATGCCCACCGGCAAAGTGCGTACCGCGGGGCTGGAGTTGAGAGACAGCGCCAGCAAAAACTCGTCCCAAGAATTCACAAAAGCCAAAATGCCGGCCGTGAAAACGCCAGGCGCGGCCAAAGGCACGACCACCCGCCACAAGGCGCCCATGCGGGTGCAGCCATCGATCATGGCGGCGTTTTCCAGATCACGCGGGATGCTCTGGAAAAAGCTCACCAGCACCAGCGTACACACCGGCATGTTGAGCACCACATAGGGCAAGATCAGCGCGATGTAGGTGTTGAGCCAGCCCAAGGCACGCATGGTCTCGAAAATCGGCACCAGCAAAGTCACCAGCGGGAACATGCTGGACGCCACAATGCAAGTGAGGATGAGTTGTCGGCGCTTGAGGTTCAGCCGTGCAATGGCATACGCGGCAAACGCGGCCACCACCAAAGACAAAGCGGTGGCACCACAGGCCACCACCAGGCTGTTTTTGAGGTAGGTCAGCAAAGGCTGGTCGGTGAAGGCCTTCACGTAGTTGTCCATCATGGGGTTGGCAGGCCACCAGGTGATGGGTTTTTGCACCAACTCGGCCTCGGTTTTGAGCGAGGTGAACAAGATCCACACCGCCGGGAAAAAGCCGTTGAACACCACCATGCCGGCAGCGATCCAGCGCAAAGCGGGCGAGCTCCAGAGGCCTGTGGGGTTCATTGGGCGTTCTTTCCGATCTGCTTCAAATAAAAGCCGGTGACAAACAAAGAGATCACGAACATGAACACCGCCAGGGTCGAGCCGAAGCTGATGTCCGAATAGTCGATCGTGTACTTGTGGATCAGCATGGCCAGGGTTTCGGTGGCTTCGCCGGGGCCGCCACGCGTCATCGTGTAGGGGATGTCAAAGGTCTGCAGGGCCGTGATGGTGCGGAAAATCAGCGCCACGATGATGCTGGGCATGAGCATGGGAATGGTGATTTGCCAGAACTGCTGCCAGCGCGAAGCCCCGTCCACCTCGGCCGCTTCGTACAGCGATTTCGGGATCATTTGCAAGCCCGCCAACAAGATCAAGGCCATGAAGGAAGACGTCTTCCAGATCACCGTCAGGCAAATGGCCGCCATGGCCCAGTTGGGTTTGAGCAGCCAGCTGGTGGGCTCGCTTTGCAGGCCCAGTCGCCGCAGCACGTCGTTGACCACGCCGTATTCGGTGTGAAAAAACCAGGCAAAAATCAAACCGGCAAAAGACAGGGGCAAGGCCCAAGGCAAAAGCAAAGACAGGCGCACCGGCCATTTGCGTTTGAAGGGCAGATTGGCCAGCAAGGCCAAGCCCAGCCCCACGATCAAGGCGCCTGGCACCGTGACCAGGGTGATCAGCAAGGTGTTTTTGGTGGCGTTCCAAAACAAAGGGTCTTGCACCACGTCAATGTAGTTTTGCAGGCCCAAGAACACGCCGTTTTTGTCCACCGCATACATGCTGTTGTAGACCAGCTTGCCAATGGGGTAGACCACGATCATCAAAAGCAACAAGAACGCTGGCGCGAGCAACAAGAGCGCGAGCGTTTTTTCACTGGGGTCTCTGAGTTTGGACAGCATGGCCTGGGTCGATCAAAAAACAAACCCGGGCGCGGTGCCCGGGGTCTGTGCAAAGCGCAGGGTGAGTTCAGCGCATCAAGCGACCCACACGGGCAGCGATTTCATCAACGCCGGCCTCAGGCGTTTTGGTGCGGGCCAAGATGGCGCTGGTGGTGGTGCGGATGATGTCCGACACCTGGCCATAGTCTTCGACCATGGGGCGGCTTTGGGCACCCAACACGACGGGCAGCGCATCCTTGAACCAGGGCACGACCTTGTTCACCTCTGCGTCGGAATAAACGCTTTGGAACACCGGCAAGATCGAGCCTTCACGTGCGATGAAGGCGCTGGCTTGCTTGGACGAGAGGAACTGGATCAGCTTGCCTGCGGCGTCCTTGTTCTTGCCGTAGGCGTTCATGGCCCATTGCCAGCCGCCCATGCAGGTGGCCGATTTGCCGCCGGTCATGGCAGGCAGTGGCATCACGCCCACTTTGCCTTTGACGGTGGAGTCGGCATCGTCCTTGAAGCGGTCAAAGGCAAAGCCCCAGTTGATCGCAAAGACGGCTTGACCGGCTTTGAATTCATTGACGGTGATCGGAGTGGTCACTTCGGCCACGTTCTTTTTGATCACGCCTTGATCGACCATGGTCAACCAGCTTTGCAAGCCCTTGACGGCTGCAGCTTTGTCCAAGGTCAGCTTGCCGCCGGCATCGTTGAACTGTTTGCCCTGACCCCAGTAAGGCAACAAGAATGTGCAGACCGCGCCTTCGATGG
>JBEEJQ010000056.1:0-15712 GCA_041169105.1 Pseudomonadota bacterium
CGAAAGGTGTCGATTTGCGCGAACCCTTGAAGCCTTGGCCACCCGAAGAAGCCCAAGACAATGCATTGCCTTGGCGATCGGTGATCGTGATGATGGTGTTGTTGAACGAAGCGTGAACGTGTGCAATACCGTCAGCAATGTTCTTGCGGACTTTTTTACGGACGCGTTGTGCTGCGCTGTTGGATTGTGCTTTAGCCATGGTGGTCTCTCAATCTTGCTTATTTCTTCAGAGCCGCAGCGCCTTTGCGCGGACCCTTGCGAGTGCGTGCATTGGTACGCGTACGCTGGCCACGCATGGGCAAACCACGACGGTGGCGGAAACCACGGTAGCAACCGATGTCCATCAAACGCTTGATGTTCATGGTGGTTTCACGGCGCAGGTCACCTTCGATGGTGAAGGCTGCGATGTGGTCGCGAATTTTTTCCAGGTCGCCGTCCGTCAGATCTTTGATCTTCTTGGAATAAGCGATGCCACAGGCCTCGCAGATTTGTCGTGCGCGGGTGCGACCGATACCGAAGATGGCGGTCAAGCCAATTTCAGCATGTTTGTGCGGCGGAATGTTGATGCCAGCGATACGTGCCATTTTCGTCCTCTAAAACTAGTTCAATCAGCCTTGACGCTGCTTGTGACGTGGATCTGTGCAGATCACACGAACAACGCCTTTACGGCGAATGATCTTGCAGTTGCGGCAAATTTTTTTCACCGAAGCAGAAACTCTCATGGTTCTCTCCTAAAACTCTTCGTTCAACCTGGCTCTTCAGCCCGGCTCAAATGGTGGTCCCGCATTCACAGCAGGAATTCATACGCAAGTCGGTCAGGACTTGAAACTCGCTTTCTTCAAAAGCGATTCGTACTGTTGAGACATCAAATAATTCTGTACCTGGGCCATGAAATCCATCGTGACCACCACAATGATCAGCAACGAGGTGCCGCCAAAGTAAAACGGAACATTGTATTTCAGAATCAGGAACTCGGGCAACAAACACACAAATGTGATGTACGCTGCCCCAGCCAAAGTCAAACGCAACAGAATCTTGTCGATGTAGCGAGCGGTCTGATCACCAGGGCGAATGCCCGGGATGAATGCACCACTTTTCTTCAGGTTGTCTGCAGTTTCACGGCTGTTGAAAACCAACGCAGTGTAGAAAAAGCAGAAGAAGATGATGGCAGCCGCATACAGCATGACATAGATGGGCTGGCCTGGCGTCAAGGTACTTGCGACATCCTTGAAGAACCGAACCACCGCACTGTTGGTCTCACCCGAGCTGAACCAGTTGATCACCGTTGCAGGCAACAAAATGATCGACGAGGCAAAGATCGGAGGAATCACACCCGCCATGTTCAATTTGAGCGGCAGGTGAGACGATTGACCGCCATACACCTTGTTGCCCACTTGACGACGAGCGTAATTGACCAAGATCTTGCGCTGACCACGCTCCACGAACACCACGAAGTAAGTCACCAGAACCACCACCGCAATGATCATCAACGAGACCAGGGGATTCATCGCACCGGTGCGCACCAGCTCAAACAAGCCACCCATTGCATTGGGAAGACCTGCAGCGATACCTGCAAAAATCAGGATCGAAATGCCGTTGCCCAAACCCCGCTCGGTGATCTGCTCGCCCAACCACATCAGGAACATCGTGCCTGCCGTCAAGCTGACCACAGCGGTCATGCGAAACCCGAAACCCGGATTGATCACAAGACCTGCCGATGCTTCCAAAGCGATGGCAATGCCCAAGGATTGGAAAACTGCCAAGCCCAATGCACCAAAACGTGTGTACTGCGTGATCTTGCGACGACCTGCCTCACCCTCTTTCTTCAACTGCTCGAAAGCAGGAAGAACGTAGGTCAACAACTGCATCACGATGGATGCAGAGATGTAAGGCATGATGCCCAAGGCAAACACGGTGAACCGTGACAAAGCGCCACCCGAGAACATGTTGAACAAGCTCAGGATGCCGCCTTGCTGACCATTGAACAGCTGCTTGAGCTGCGCAGGATCAATGCCTGGAACTGGAATGTGCGCGCCAGCACGGTAGACCACCAACGCGAGCAGCAAGAAGACCAGTCGGCGACGCAGGTCTCCGAACTTGCCTGTCTTGGCGATCTGATTAGCGTTGGTTGCCACGATGCGTCTCGACCATCAACATTCAGGCCAGGGAGCCACCAGCAGCTTCAATGGCTGCTTTGGCACCTGCTGTCGCACCGATACCCGTCAATTTGACGGCTGTGGTGAGTTCGCCGGATTTGATCACTTTGACCACTTTGGCCAGCTCAGGCACGAGGCCAGCTTGCTTCAGGGTCAACAGATCCACTTCAGCCAAACCGAGCTTGCTCAGTGTGGTCAAGGTGATTTCTGCGTTGAATTTCAACAAATGCGATTTGAAACCGCGCTTGGGCAGGCGACGCTGCAAAGGCATTTGACCGCCTTCGAAGCCCACTTTGTGGTAGCCGCCCGAACGGGACTTCTGACCTTTGTGACCACGGCCGGCGGTTTTACCCAGACCCGAACCGATACCACGGCCAACGCGACGTGCTGCGTGTTTCGCGCCGTCTGCAGGTTTGATGCTATTAAGTTCCATCATTGATCTCTCAGAGAACTTTGACCAGGTAGGCGATCTTGTTGATCATGCCGCGCACTGCAGGCGTATCCTGCAATTCGCTGACGCTGTTGAGCTTGCGCAGACCCAGGCCACGAACGGTGTCGCGGTGGGATTGCTTTGTACCAATGGGGCTACGCACCAATTGGACTTTCACGGTAGCTTGGTTAGACATGTTCGATCTCCAGTTCAGGCGAACAACTCTTCGACCGACTTACCACGCTTGGCAGCCACGTTCGAAGCTGTCGTGCAGTTAGCCAGTGCATCCAGAGTGGCACGAACCATGTTGTAAGGGTTGGACGAACCATGGCTCTTGGCCACGATGTCGGTGATACCCACGACTTCGAAAACAGCGCGCATAGGGCCGCCAGCGATGATGCCGGTACCTTTGGGTGCTGGAGCCATCATGACGCGGGCTGCGCCATGGTGACCGAACACTGCGTGGTGAATCGTGCCGTTCTTCAAAGGAACCTTGTTCAGGTTACGGCGGGCTTCTTCCATCGCTTTTTGCACAGCCACTGGCACTTCTTTCGATTTGCCTTTGCCCATGCCGACTTTGCCGTCGCCATCACCCACCACGGTCAACGCTGCGAAACCCAGGATACGGCCACCCTTGACCACCTTGGTCACGCGGTTGACCGCGATCATCTTTTCGCGCAGACCGTCTTCTGGACCGTCAGCTTGCGGTTTTGCTGTAAATTTAGCCATTTGTAATTCCGATCCGTTTAGAACTGCAGACCTGCTTCACGGGCTGCTTCGGCCAAAGCCTTGACACGACCGTGGTATGCGAAACCTGCGCGGTCGAAGGCGACCTTCTCAACGCCAGCAGCTTTTGCTTTTTCAGCAATGCGCTTGCCAATGACGGCGGCGGCAGCGGCGTTGCCGCCCTTGCCCGAAGCACCCAGGGCCGTACGCACTTCGGCTTCGGCAGTAGAGGCACTGGCCAACACTTTGGTACCGCAGCCAGAAATCACGCTGGCGTAGATGTGCAGGTTGGTGCGGTTCACGGTCAAACGGGCCACGCCTTGCTGTGCAATGCGAATGCGTGTTTGACGTGCACGACGGAGACGCTGCTCTTTCTTGGTCATCATGATGCAGCTCCTTATTTCTTCTTAGTCTCTTTGATCGTGATCTTCTCATCCGCATAACGGATGCCTTTGCCCTTGTAAGGCTCGGGAGGACGAACAGCACGGATCTCAGCAGCAATTTGGCCAACACGTTGACGGTCAGCACCCTTGATCACGATTTCAGTCGCGGAAGGTGTGGCCACCGTGATGCCAGCAGGCATGTCGATGTTGACGGGGTGCGAATAACCAACAGCCAGGTTCAGCTTGGCGCCGGTGGCCTGGGCTTTGTAACCCACACCAATCAGGCTCAGCTTCTTCTCGAAACCTTTGGTCACGCCAGTCACCATGTTGTTCACCAGCTGACGCAAGGTGCCGCTCATGGCATTGGCTTCACGCGAATCGTTGGCAGGCACAAAGCTCAGCTTGCCGCCTTCGTTGCTGATCTTGACCAGGCCGTTGGCAGCGATGGCCAATTGACCACCTGTACCTTTAACACTGATCTGATCTTCCTTGATGGACACATCCACGCCAGCGGGGATGGTCACAGGCATTTTTCCTACTCGGGACATTCAGTCTCTCCTGCCTTTAAGCGACGTAGCACAGCACTTCGCCGCCGACACCGGCTGCGCGCGCTTTGCGGTCGGTCATCACACCTTTGGGCGTGGTGACGATGGCGACGCCCAGGCCGTTTTGGACCTGAGGAATTGCATCGCTGCCTTTGTACACGCGCAGGCCAGGACGACTCACACGCTCAATGCGCTCGATCACAGGGCGACCGGCGTAGTACTTCAGGGCGATTTCGAGGGTGGCTTTGCCGCCTTCGGTTTTGACTTGGAAGCCGTCAATGTAGCCTTCATCTTTGAGCACTTGGGCAATGGCCACCTTCACCTTGGAAGATGGAACCAACACCATGGCTTTGGAAACCATTTGTGCGTTACGGATGCGGGTCAACAGATCGGCAATAGGATCACTCATGCTCATGTTGTATCTCTCCTGCCGATTACCAGCTGGCCTTGGTCACGCCCGGAATATTGCCCTGGAAGGCAAGTTCACGGATCTTGGCGCGGCCCAGACCAAATTGACGGAATGTGCCACGTGGGCGACCGGTGATTTCGCAACGGTTGCGCTGGCGCGTGGGGTTGGCGTTGCGTGGGAGCTTTTGCAGACCCAGACGGGCAACTGCACGCTCTTCATCGCTGCGCTTGGCATCATTGGCGATGGCTTTCAGTTCCGCGTATTTTTTCGCGTACTTGGCCGCCAGTTTTTCACGCTTGAGCTCGCGCTCGATCAAAGCTACTTTAGCCACGTGACACCTCAGTTCTTGAAGGGGAAGCGGAAAGCCGTCAAGAGCGCTTTGCACTCTTCGTCGGACTTGGCCGTTGTGGTGATGCTGATGTTGAGACCACGCAAGGCATCAACCTTGTCGTACTCAATCTCAGGGAAAATGATCTGCTCTTTGACGCCGATGTTGTAGTTGCCACGACCGTCGAATGCGCGACCAGAGATGCCACGGAAGTCACGAACGCGAGGCAGAGCCACGGTCACGAAACGATCCAGAAATTCATACATCTGAACGCCACGCAAAGTCACCATGCAACCGATAGGCTGTTGTTCACGGATCTTGAAGCCAGCGATCGCCTTCTTGGCCTTGGTCACCACAGGCTTTTGACCTGCAATCTTGGTCAAATCGCTCACAGCGTGGTCCATGACCTTCTTGTCAGCCACAGCTTCGGACACACCCATGTTCAAGGTGATCTTGGTGATGCGAGGAACCTGCATGGGCGACGTGTAGCCAAATTTGGCCGTCAGTTCAGCAGCGATTTTTTCGCGGAAGAGTTGTTGCAAACGTGCCATGCTCATGCCACCTTGATTTCTTCGCCGCTGGACTTGTAAACGCGAACGCGTTTGCCGTCAGCTTGCAGCTTGATGCCCACGCGATCAGCCTTGCCAGTCGCGGCGTTGAAAATCGCCACATTGGATTGGTGAATCGGCATGGCCTTTTCGATGATGCCGCCAGTTGTGCCCTTCATGGGGTTTGGCTTGGCGTGCTTTTTGACGAGGTTCACACCTTCGATCACGAGGTGCGAATCGCTGGCGCGCAGTGACACGGTGCCACGCTTGCCTTTGTCACGACCTGTGATGACGATGATTTCGTCGCCTTTGCGAATCTTGTTCATGGCGCGTCCTTACAGTACTTCAGGAGCCAAGGACACGATCTTCATGAACTTCTCGGTACGCAGTTCACGCGTCACGGGGCCGAAGATGCGGGTGCCGATAGGCTCCAACTTTGCATTCAGCAACACTGCAGCGTTGCCATCAAATTTAACGAGCGAGCCATCGCCACGGCGGATGCCCTTGGCTGTACGAACCACCACTGCACTGTAAACCTCGCCTTTTTTGACGCGGCCACGTGGAGCGGCTTCTTTGATGCTCACCTTGATGATGTCGCCAACACTTGCATAGCGACGCTTGGACCCGCCGAGCACCTTGATGCACAGCACGGACTTGGCGCCGGTGTTGTCGGCCACATCCAACCGAGTTTCTGTCTGGATCATTTCTTTATTCCCAACTTGTATTCCTTGCGCAGCAGCCAAAGCCACCTCACAGGAATCAGTCTTGGACCCGTCATCCACACCGCGAACCACTCGCAGCACTTCAGTTTGGGCAGATACTTACGCTTTTTGCAAAGCGAAGCCCACGATTGTCACAGAAAAAAAGGGGCAAGTCAACAACTTACTCAAAGTTTTTTCACGCACAACTGAATTTGGGCCGATTCAGCCCCTGAAATCTGCCCAGCGGGCCGCTGATTGAAGGCTTGAACAGTCCGATTTGGCCAGGCCGCTGCTTCACAGGGCCCATTGGCGGGACCTGTCGACCGCCTCACGCCAGCGCGCCCTCAAGTCCTGACGCCGATTCCTCGTCCACATGGGCTCAAAACGCCGCTCCTCTTGCCATTGGTCAGACACCTCCTGTGCGTCTGACCAATAACCCGTCGCCAAGCCTGCCAAATAGGCCGCGCCCAAGGCCGTGGTCTCACTCACGCGACTGCGCACCACCGGCACGCCCAGCACATCGGCCTGGATTTGCATGAGCAAATTGTTGCGACTGGCACCGCCGTCGACCCGCAATTCGGTCAAAGGCAGGCCGCTGTCGGCGCTCATGGCATGAAAGACATCGGCTGTTTGCAAAGCAATGGCCTCCAGCGCAGCCCGGGCAATGTGCGCCCGCCCCGTGCCACGGGTCATGCCCAACAAGGTGCCACGGGCCTGTCCATCCCAGTCAGGGGCACCCAGTCCCGCAAACGCGGGCACCAAAAACACATCGCCCGTGTCTGGCACGCTGGCCGCCAAGGCCTCAACCTCGGGCGCGCTTTGAATGATCTGCAAACCATCGCGCAGCCACTGCACGGTGGCACCCGCCATGAACACAGAGCCTTCCAAGGCATAGGCCATGGGCCTAACAGCCCCTGTCGGCCCTTGCCAGGCCACCGTGCTGAGCAGCTGATGACGGCTGCTCACCGGCTGGTCGCCCGTGTTCATCAACATGAAGCAACCTGTGCCATAGGTGTTTTTGGCCATGCCGGGTGCAAAACAGGCCTGCCCAAACAAGGCCGCTTGCTGATCACCCGCCCAGCCGGCAATGGGCACACTCACACCCAAGCAAGCCGCATCGGTCTCGGCCACCACCCCGCACGAGGGCAACACCCGGGGCAGCACCGCAGCGGGAATGTCAAGCATGCCCAACAGCTCAGCGTCCCAATCGCCCCGCTTCAAATTGAACAACAGGGTGCGGGAGGCATTGCTGGGGTCCGTGGCATGAACGCGTCCCCCTGTGAGTTTCCAGACCAACCAGCTGTCCACGGTACCAAACGCCAACTCGCCCGCTTCGGCCCGCGCACGCACACCCGGCACATGATTGAGCAGCCAGGCCAGCTTGGTGCCCGAAAAATAGGCGTCCAGCACCAAGCCCGTCTTACTGGCAATCTTGTCCGCCCACCCCGCTTCACGCAAAGCCTGGCAATGCGCCACCGTTCGCCGGTCCTGCCAGACGATGGCGGGCGCGACCGGCACCCCGGTCTTGCGGTCCCACAACACGGTGGTTTCACGTTGGTTGGTCAATCCAATGCTTCGCAGCTGTTGCGCCGAAATGCCGGCCTTGAGCAACACCTCCTGCATCACCGCCAACTGGCTCTGCCAGATTTCTTCGGCGTCATGCTCCACCCAGCCAGGCTGGGGAAAGTGCTGGGCAAACTCGCGCTGTGCGATCGCCACAGGCACGCCGGATCGGTCAAACACCACCGCCCGCGAGCTGGTGGTGCCTTGGTCAAGAGAGAGGATGTAGTCCATACCGTCAAGGCTAACGCAAACTTCGCCGTGCAAACAGCGACAATTCCCGCATTGCGTTTTTCGTACAGACACCCTAGGGACACCCCGACATGAGCACACCTTCACAGCACATTGCATTCATCGGCGGCGGCAACATGGCCAGCGCCATCATTGGCGGCCTGATCCGCCAAGGCATGAAACCTGAACAGATCACCGTGGTGGAGCCCTTCGCAGAAGCCGCCGCCAAACTGCTCCAGGACTTTGGCATCCACGCCTTGCCTGCGGCAGGCCCCGCACTGGCACAAGCCGATCTGGTGGTCTGGGCCGTCAAACCCCAGATGTTCAGTGAAGCCGCCGCGCCGGTCATGCCGCACACCGCACAAGCCCTGCACCTGTCTGTGGCCGCAGGCATCCGCACCGACAGCATCCGCCGCTGGGTGGGCACCGAGCGCGTGGTGCGCTGCATGCCCAACACCCCCGCACTGGTCGGCCAAGGCATGACAGCGCTCTACCCCTGCCCGCAGGTCACGGCCGCCGACAAGGCTCTGGTCGAACAGGTCATTGGCACCACCGGTCAATACTTGTGGGTCAACCAAGAGTCCCAGCTGGACGCCGTGACCGCGCTCTCAGGCTCAGGTCCTGCCTATGTGTTTTACTTTCTCGAAGCCATGACCGAGGCGGGTGTGGGCATGGGCTTGTCGGCAGACCAGGCCTACCAATTGGCCGTGGCCACCTTCTCGGGCGCATCGTCCCTGGCCGCCGCATCCACAGAATCGCCCGAAGTCCTGCGTCAGCGCGTCACATCCAAAGGCGGTACCACTTATGCGGCCATCACTTCGATGGAGGCCGCTGGCATCAAGCCCGCCTTTGTGAAAGCCATGCAAGCGGCTGAAGTGCGGGCACGCGAATTGGGCGACGAATTCGGCAAGGCTTGAGCCCCGAAGATCAAGGCCTCAGGCGCAGGACAGGGCCACGCCGACAAACACGCTGAACCCCAGCCAGTGGTTCAGGCGGAAAGCCTTGAAGCACCCTTCTCGGCTGCGGTGGCGGATCAAAAAATAATGCCAGACCACTTGGGCTGCTGACACGGCCCAGGCCAGCCAGAACACCCCGCCTTGCTGATCTGCCTTGAGCACCCACGCCCAGATCAGCAAATACGCCGCATAAAAACCCATGATGGCAGGCACATCTTTGTCGCCCAGCGTGATGGCAGAGGTCTTCATGCCGATCTTCACATCGTCGTCACGGTCCACCATCGCGTATTCGGTGTCATAGGCCAATACCCAAAACAGATTGCCCAGCAGCAGCGCCCAAGCCAGCGCAGGCACGTGGCCCTGCACCGCTGCAAACGCCATGGGAATGCCAAAGCTGAAGGCCACACCCAGCACCGCCTGCGGCATGGACACGTAGCGCTTGGCATAGGGATACACCAAGGTCACCGCCAAAGCGGCAAACGACCAGGCGATGGTGGCCGCGTTGGTGGTCAACACCAAGCCAAACGCACACAGCGCCAGCACCGCGCCCACGCCCAAGGCTTCTTTCGTGCCAATGCGGCCACTGGTCACGGGCCGGTTGGCCGTGCGCTTGACGTGCTTGTCAAAATCCCGATCGGCCACATCGTTGATGCAGCAGCCCGCACTGCGCATGAGGATGGTGCCCAAGGTGAAGACCACGATCAAATGCCAGCCCGGAAAGCCCCCCGCCGCCGCCCACAAAGCCGCCAGCGAAGGCCACAGCAACAACAACCAGCCCGCAGGGCGGTTCCAGCGGATCAAATCCAAATACAGCTTGAGTTTGTCGGTCATGGCTCAATTATCCGCGTCCCAATGCAGCAGACATGCAGCGAGCCTTTTGCAGGTCGGCGGCTTCAGCCCCGACAAAGACCCGTGCGACTCACCCACCTGCCGGGGCTGAAGCCGCCGACCTGCGGGACACGTCAGGACAGGCGCGTCACCCCCGGCAAGGCGCAGGCATAGACCGCGTTGCGCAGGGCGGCAATGGCCTCGTAACGCGTGAAGCTGCGCCGCCAAGCCAGCACCACACGGCGCGTGGGCGGCAAGCCGCCATGCGGATCGACGATGGGCAAGTAGCGCACATGGGCATCACCATTGACCGACTTCTTGTGGGGCTGGGCCAAGGCTTCTTCGGGCACCGACAAGCGCGGCACCAGGGTCACACCCATGCCTGCGGCCACCATGTGTTTGATGGTCTCCAGCGATGAGCCTTCAAAGCTCTTTCGGATGCCCTCGGTGCGGCTCGAAAACTTCGCAAATTCCGGACACACCTCCAGCACATGGTCGCGAAAGCAATGCCCATTGCCCAAGAGCAGCATGGTTTCGTCCTTGAGCTGGTCGGTGGTCAGCGACGCCTCCCCTGCCAAAGGGTGTGAGCGCGGCAAGGCCGCCACAAAGGGCTCGTCGTAGAGCGGCGCTTGGGCCAAGCCGGTGTCCGGGAAAGGCTCCGCCAAAATCGCGCAATCGATCTCACCGGTGCGCAGCATCTCCAGCAAACGGACCGTAAAATTTTCTTGCAGCATGAGCGGCATCTGGGGCGTGCGGTCAATCACCTGTCGCACCAATGAGGGCAAGATGTAGGGCCCGATGGTGTAGATCACGCCCAGGCGTAAGGGCCCGGCCAACGGGTCTTTGCCGCGCTTGGCGATTTCCTTGATCTCGGCGGCTTGCTCCAGCACGCTTTGCGCCTGTCGCACGACCTCGTCGCCCAGTGCCGTGACACTCACTTCGCTGGCACTGCGCTCAAAGATCTTCATGTCCAGCTCTTCTTCGAGCTTCTTGATCGCCAAAGACAAGGTGGGCTGCGAGACATGGCAGGCCTCGGCCGCTTTGCCGAAATGCTTTTCACGCGCGACGGCGACGATGTATTTCAGTTCAGTCAATGTCATGAGCTCTGGCTTTCGGGGCTGCGAATGTGTAGGCCGGACTTTCAAGTCCGACAAGTGTCAGGTAACTGCAGAGCTTGGTCGGGGCTAAAGCCGCCGACCTACGGGACCGCAGCACGGTTTCTCAGGCTTTCAAGTATTCAGATTTTCCACCCAACCAGCGACCAATGTGGCGTGCGGCCAAATCGGGGTACTTGTCCAACATCTGCGGGGCCAAAGCGCGGGCCCACTCCAGCAAGGGGGTGTCGGTCTCCAGATCAGCAAAGCGCAGCAAGGGTGCACCCGATTGCCGCGCCCCCAAAAATTCGCCGGGGCCCCGAATTTCCAGATCGCGCCGTGCAATCTCGAAACCGTCGTTGGTCTCGACCATGGCCCGCAGCCGCTCACGCGCGGTCTCACTCAATCGCCCGCCCTCTGGCGTGCCATAGAGCAACACACAGGCCGACGCTGCCGCACCGCGCCCCACCCGACCGCGCAGCTGGTGCAGCTGGCTCAAGCCAAAACGCTCGGCGTGTTCAATCACCATCAACGAGGCATTGGGCACGTCCACCCCCACCTCGATCACCGTGGTACTGACCAGCACACCCATCTGGCCGCTGGTGAACAGGTCCATCACCGCTTTCTTTTCGGCCACCGGCATGCGCGAATGCAGCAAGCCCACCATCACGCCGGGCAGCGCCTCACTCAAGTCGGCATGGGTTTGCGTGGCGTTAGTCAGGTCCAGCGCTTCGCTTTCTTCGATCAGCGGGCAGACCCAGTACACCTGCCGGCCTTGCTGCAACTGCGCCCCAATGCGAGCGACCACCTCGTCGCGGCGGTGGTCAGACACCACCCGCGTCACGATGGGTGTGCGCCCTGGCGGCAACTCGTCAATCACCGAGACATCCAGATCGGCGTAATAGCTCATGGCCAAGGTGCGCGGAATGGGCGTGGCCGTCATCATCAGCATGTGCGGCTCCATGCCGCCTTCTTGCATCTTGCCGCGCAAGGCCAGGCGCTGCGCCACGCCAAAACGGTGCTGCTCGTCGATCACGGCCAGGGCCAAATTCTTGAACTTCACATGTTCTTGAATCACGGCGTGCGTGCCCACCACCAAAGCCGCCTCGCCCGACTCGATCAGCGCCAGCATCGCGGCACGCTCTTTCTTCTTCTGGCTGCCAATCAGCCAGGCCACCTTGACGCCCAAAGGCTCCAGCCAGCCCACAAGCTTGGCAAAGTGCTGCGTCGCCAAGATCTCCGTCGGCGCCATCAAGGCGCATTGCCAACCGGCATCCACCGCCACCATGGCCGCCAGCGCGGCGACCACCGTTTTGCCCGCGCCCACATCGCCTTGCAGCAAACGGTGCATGGGCACCTTGCGGGCCAGGTCGCCGGCAATCTCTCGGCCCACACGCTGCTGGGCCTTCGTCAGGCCAAAAGGCAAAGCCTGGAGCAGCTGGCCATACAAGCCCTGCGCTTTGTGCTTCAGGGCAGGCGCACGCAACAAGTCTCGCTCGCGCTTGGCCGTCAGCTGCGACAGCTGCTGCGCCAGCAACTCCTCGCACTTGAGGCGAATCCAGGCCGGGTGGCTGCGGTCTTCCAACGCTGCCAAGGACACATCGGGCGTGGGGTGGTGCAAAAACTGCAATGCATCGCGCAGCGACCACGCCCCGCGCCGGTCAGGCCAGCTGACGCCCTGGGGCAAGGTCTCGCTCAAGTCCGCATGGTTCAGGCCCGTGATCACCGCGCGGCGCAAATACGCCTGGGCCAACCCGGCCACCGTGGAATACACCGGCGTCAAAGCCTCGGCCAAAGTGCCGCCAGCGGCCTTGAAAGTCGGGTGCATCATGGTCAATCCCATGAAGCCACCGCGCACCTCGCCCCGCGCCCGAATGCGGTTGCCCACCGCCAGCGCCTTTTGGTGAGAAGGGTAAAAACTGAAAAAGCGCATCACACAGGTGTCGGATCCGTCATCCACCGTGACCAGCAACTGGCGGCGCGGGCGCATGGTGATCTCGCAGGCCGTGACCGTGGCTTCGATCTGTGCGGTATCGCCCTCGCGCACATCGCGCAGCTTGACAATGCGGGTCTCGTCCTCGTAGCGCAAGGGCAGATGCAACGCCAGATCAATGTCACGCACCAAACCCAGCTTGATCAGCGCCTTTTGAGGCGCAGACAGCGTTTTGGCAGGGGTGGCAGCAGGCTTGGCGGGCATGGGGGGATTGTGCCTTTTGAATTCCCCAAATGACAAAGCCGCCCGCAGGCGGCTTTGACTTGTTGTGTGATGTTTCAGCAATACACGTTCGGATCAATTGCCTTTTTTGACCTTCACCGCAAGGGAAACTGCTTCTACAACATCTCGAATGGTTTTTCGATCTGCTTGTGGCAAGGCCAAATACCGCAACAACATCTCACGATCTGCCAGGTTCAAGAGCTCGTGCGGGGCATCCGATAAATTCTCATGACGCATATCGCGAGTGCCAAACCTCAACTCATCAGGGCTGACCTGCAACCAATCCGCCAGTACCCTCAATTTGTCTTGTGTCGGCATGGAGTTTCCCAAAAGCCAATTTCTGGCCGTATGTGATGTGATGCTCCGGCCCCAATACCGCAAATTGAATTCATTCGAGACCACTGAAGGAGACAGCCGTACGCCACACGCTTCGAGTGCAATCCGAAGTCGTTGTGCAAATGCTTGTGACTCTGTGGTCGAGGTCATTCCCTGAAGCTAAACGCTTAAGGGGCAAGCAAAGTAATTTTAAATCAAAATTTTTGTTAATCTATATTAAAATTCTATTGGTTACATGTTGATTTTAGAGAAATTGACAAATAAAAACACTTAAATGCTATTTACATGAACATAAAAAGCATCATCAATGCGCTTTCTCGAAACAATCCAACGTCAAACTTTCATCACAAGCCACCGGCAGAGCATCACACATCCTCAGACCAGCTTCTGATTGAGCTGAGCCAATACGGTCGTCCCAAATTGCTCCAAACGGAATCGGGCTGGTGGTGCTTTATAGAGATTTCCAATCCAGGAGTCGGGGCCAAATTCACCATCGGGTCTGAAATTCGGCACCGCCATCCAATGGATGCCATTGCACAGTGTTTACAAAGAGTCCAAGACAGCGGTCTGGCCAGGTCAGCGCTTTGAACCCCGATCACCCGATTTTCTGAGCAAGGTTCTTACAATCGACGCTTTCAACTTCGAACGGGCCTGTCCGGCCCTGAAGCATGACCGCCTCCAACCCTTCCCCCCGCGAATTCACGCTCAGTGATTTCGACTTTGAACTCCCCCCAGAACTGATTGCCCAACACCCTGCTGCCGAGCGCAGTGGTTCGCGTTTGCTGGATGGCTCATCCAGCACCGTGGTGGACCGCATCTTCAAAGAGCTGCCGAGCTTGCTCAACCCCGGCGACCTGCTGGTCTTCAACGACACCAAGGTGGTCAAGGCACGCATCTTTGGCGAGAAGGCCACGGGCGGCAAACTCGAATTACTGATTGAGCGCGTGCTGCCCGGCCACCAAGTGGTGGCGCACATGAAAGTCAGCAAGAAGCCTTTGGTGGGCGGCAAAATGTTCATGATGGGCGGCGCTCGCAACGGTGGTTTTGATGCCACCTTGCTGGGCCGCTGGCCCGATGAAAACGGCCAGCTGTTTCACCTGCAGCTGAGCGACGAGCCGCATGCCTTGATGGAAAAGCACGGCCATGTGCCACTGCCGCCTTACATCGAGCACACCGACACCGAAGAAGACGCGCAGCGCTACCAGACCGTGTTTGCGCGAGCACCTGGTGCAGTGGCCGCCCCCACGGCAGCGCTTCATTTTGACGAGGCACTGCTGGCCCAATTGGCAGCCCGTGGCGTGCAACGCGCCAGCGTCACGCTGCATGTGGGTGCGGGCACCTTTCAGCCCGTCAAGACCGAGAACATCGCCGACCACACCATGCACCACGAGTGGTACGAGGTGCCTGAAGCCACGCAAAAGGCGATTGCCGAGTGCAAGGCGCGAGGTGGCCAGGTGGTGGCTGTGGGCACAACCACCGTGCGCACGCTGGAATCGTGGGCCAAGTTCGGTCAAGCCAGCGGCGACACGCAGATCTTCATCACGCCGGGGTTTGAGTTCAAAGTGGTGGATCGGCTGATCACCAACTTCCACCTGCCCAAGAGCACGCTGATGATGCTGGTCAGTGCCTTTGCGGGGTATGAACACATCATGGGCCTGTACCGGCACGCGATTGCCCAGCAATACCGATTTTTCAGCTATGGCGATGCGATGTTGTTGACGCGTACGCCGGGTTGACTCATCGCCGAACACAGTTCAGCGCCTACACAACAGCCCAGACAGCCAGCGCAGCACACGCCCCAACCCTGAACCGTCCACCTAAAATCTTTGCCATGCTCCAATTCGACCTGCTCAAAACCGACCCCTCCAGCCACGCCCGACGCGGCACTCTGACCCTGAACCATGGCGTGGTGCAAACGCCCATCTTCATGCCGGTCGGAACCTATGGCACAGTCAAAGGCGTGATGCCGCGCAGCCTGCACGAGATGGGTGCGCAGATCATTTTGGGCAACACCTTCCACCTCTGGATGCGCCCAGGGCTGGACATCATGAAAGGCTTTGGCGGCCTGCACCAATTTGAAAAGTGGGACAAACCCATCCTGACCGACTCGGGCGGTTTTCAGGTTTGGTCGCTGGGCGAGATGCGCAAGATCACCGAAGAGGGCGTGACCTTTGCCTCGCCCGTGAACGGCGACAAGCTCTTCATGTCGCCCGAAGTGAGCATGCAGATCCAGACCATCTTGAACTCGGACATCGTGATGCAGCTC
>JBEEJQ010000057.1:0-15369 GCA_041169105.1 Pseudomonadota bacterium
GCGCGGCGGTCCGAGTTGCCTTCACGCAGGACGGGGTTCACGGCCGAGCCGGTGCACTTGGAATAGCGGGCCTTGAGGGCCTTTTCTTCGTCGGTAGTGGGGTTTTCGGGGTAGTCGGGCAGGGCGTAACCCTTGGCCTGCAGTTCCTTGATGGCGGCGGTCAACTGACCCACCGATGCGCTGATGTTGGGCAGCTTGATGATGTTGGCTTCGGGCTTGAAAGTCAGTTTGCCCAACTCGGCCAGGTTGTTGGTCACGCGCTGCTCGGCGGGCAGCAAATCAGAAAACTCACCCAGGATACGGGCTGCCACCGAGATGTCGCTCTCGGCCACTTCGATACCGGCCGGGGCCGCAAAGGTGCGGATGATCGGCAAGAAAGAGGCCGTGGCCAACAAAGGGGCTTCGTCGGTCAGGGTGTAAATGATTTTGGATTTGTCTGCTGCCATGGGTCGTCTCGTCATCAGGGATGTGAAAAATGAATATGTGCCCGGCGGTGTGTCGGGCAAATTCGCTCAACCGCCCTTTTAAGGCGGATTAACCCAAGACTTTATCTCAAATGAGGCCCTGTTTTGCTTACGGGAAGCCACATCCGCCCCCTCAGAACCGCTCGGGGCGACGCAAGGGCGGGCCGGGCGATTAAACTGACACCCCTTCAGACCCGCGCCGAGTCCGTGCACTTGGCGTGCCAACATCGGCACAGCGCCATCCGGGCGCGGCCACCAACCGAGGAAAAGCCCATGGGCGCGCAGTGGAAAGCAAAAGGCAAGGCTCAGGCCGCAGACGCCAGAGGCAAATTGTTTGGCCGTCTGGCCAAGGACATCATGATCGCCGCCCGCAACGGGGCTGACCCGGCCGCCAATTCGCGCTTGCGCTTGGTGGTGGAGCAGGCCCGCAAGGTGTCCATGCCCAAGGAAACGCTGGAACGCGCCATCAAGAAAGGTGCAGGCCTTTTGGGCGACGCCGTGAGCTTTGACCGCGTGATTTACGAAGGTTTTGCCCCGCACCAGGTGCCGGTCATGATCGAGGTGCTGACCGACAACGTCAACCGCACCGCGTCCGAGATGCGCGTCTTGTTCCGCAAAGGACAGCAAGGCACCTCGGGTTCGGTGTCCTGGGACTTTGACCATGTGGGCTTCATCGAAGCCGAACCCGCCCAAGCGGGTGCGGACGCCGAGTTGGCCGCCATCGAAGCCGGGGCGCAAGACTTTGAGCCGGCCGACGAAGACGGCGTGACGGTGTTCATCACCGAAGCCACCGACCTGGATTTGGTCAGCCGCGCTTTGCCCAACTTCGGCTTCAACGTGGTGTCGGCCAAGCTGGGCTACAAGCCCAAAAACCCGGTCGACCCGGCCAACCTGAGCGCCGAGCAGCTCGAAGAGGTCGAAGCCTTCCTGGGCGCGATCGACAACAACGACGATGTGCAAAACGTGTTTGTGGGTTTGGCGGGCTAAGCGCGCCACACCGCAAAAGCAAGGGGGCTGTTCACAGCCCCCTTTTTTTCTTACTCGGGCTTGATGCCGATGGCCTTGACGATGCCCGCCCAGCGGGTTCTTTCGGCCCGCATGAAGGCATCAAACTCGGCCACGTTCATCTTGGTCTCAGGAATCGAGCCCAGCGTCAGCAAGCGCTGCGCCACTTCCGGCTGTTTGAGCACCGCCTCCAGCTCGCGGCTGACGCTGTCCAAAATGGCCGCAGGTGTGCCCGCGGGCGCAAACAGGCCATTCCAGCCGGTGTATTCAAAACCGGCAAAGGTCTCGGACAAAGTGGGCACAGACGGCAAGTTGGCCGTGCGTTGGGCGGAGCTGACCGCCAGGGCCTTGATCTGGCCCGAACGGATGTAGCTGAGCAAGGCCGCCTCAGGCAAGCAGATGAAGTTGACCCGGCCACCGATCAGGTCCTGAATGGCGTCTGGCGCTTTGTTGTAAGGCACGTGCGTGAACTTGATGCCCGCCATGGCCGCAAACGAGTCGGCCAGCATGCCCGAGAAGGTTTTGGGGCCTTCGGTGGCCATGGCCAATTTGTCGGGCTGGGCCTTGGTTTGGGCAATGGCATCGGCCAGGCTGTTGCCGGTGAAGGCTGGACCCGCTGCGATCACAAACGGACTGCGACCGATCAAACGCACGGGCGCAAAGTCTTTTTCGGGGTCGTAGGGCAGCGCCTTGAAGGTGAAGACGTTGGTGACCATGGCCGCGGTGGTCGCGTAATAGAAGGTGTAGCCGTCGGCGGGCGAGCGCATGGCCGCTTGGGCGCCAATGACGTTTTGGCCCCCCGGGCGGTTGTCCACCACGATGGGCTGGCCCAAGCGGCGGCTGAGGTTGTCGGCCACAAAACGTGCCAGGATGTCGGGGCCAGAACCGGCCGGTTGCGACAAGATCCATTTGATGGGCCGCGCGGGCCAGGCCTGTGCCCAGGCCGTACCCTGCAGACCCGTGGCCACGGCAGCCGCCGCACCCAGCAAGCCCTTGTTGAACGATCGTCTTTGCATGCTTGTCTCCTGTTTCATTTTTAAAAAATCACACGTTTGAACCGGCCGCGACGCCATGCCCCATCTTGCAAAGACGGGGCCATGCCGTCAAAGCTTTTCTCTTTCGACGCGGTTGCGCAGCACACCGATCTTGGACACCTCGATCTCGACCAGGTCACCCTCTTTCATCCACACCGGCGGCTGGCGGCGAGCGCCCACGCCACCGGGCGTGCCGCTGACGATCACATCGCCGGGGGCCAAGGTGGTGAAGGTCGAGACGTACTCGATCAAGCGCGGGATCGGAAAAATCAGCATGGCCGTGGTCGCGTGCTGCATGACCTGGCCGTTCAGGCGGGTGGTCAGGCTCAGCTCTTCGCCATCGGCGATCTCGCCACGGGTCACCAAAATCGGGCCAAAGGCACCGGTGCCCACAAAGTTCTTGCCCGGCGTGAACTGGGTGGTGTGGCGCTGCCAATCGCGCACCGAGCCGTCGTTGTAGGCGCTGTAACCGGCCACGTGTTCCCAAGCCTGATCGCGGGCAATGCGGCGACCGCCCTTGCCAATCACCACGGCAATTTCGCCTTCGTAGTCAAAATGGTCCGACTCGGGGGGCATCAGCAAGGGTTGCAGATGACCGGTTTGCGAATCGGCCACGCGCAAAAACACAGTGGGGTTTTCGGTCTTGTCGCGCTCGGTCTCGACGCGGTGCTCTTCGTAGTTGTGCCCGATGCAGATGATCTTGCCGGGGTCGGTGATGACGGGCAAATACGTGATCTGGTCCAGCGAGCAGGTGTCGGGCTGACCCTGCGCTGCAGCGCCCAATTTGTCGAGCATGCCTGCGGCCAGGGCGCTGCGCAAGGTGGGGTAGTTGGCGCTGCTCAAAGAAACAACGCCGGTGTCGGTGGCCAGGCCCCAGGAAGCTTGGCCTTGGTGTGAATAGCTGAGGAATTTCATGGTGGTTTTGCAGTGAGGAAAGTGAAATCGTTTCAATCAAAAGGCGTTCAGGGCTTGAGCGCCAACAGCGCCGACTGGAGGTCTTGCACGGTGTTGAACGCGCCGTAAACATAGTGGTCCGGTCGCACAAGTGCGGCTTGGCAAGCCATGCGTTCGAACCAGGCCGCCAGCACGCCAGAGGATTCTTGAAAGCCCGGTGCATCAAGGCCTTGCACCCGAAGGTTCAGGCCCGGCTGCGCCTGGGCCGCCGCTTGTGCAAATGCCGCATCGGTGCCGGCTTGGAGCATCAAGCGCCAGCCACAGCCGAGCACATCGTCCATGCGCACAGGGCCTGTGGCTTGTTCAATCCAGGCCTGGGGAAACAAGGTGCCCACCGCCGCATGGCCCGAGCGGTCCAGACAACCGCCGACCAACGCGGGCTGGACGTTTTGGCGCGGCATGGGCTGCACCTGACCGCCGCATTCGGCCAGCAAGCGGGCGTCGCGCTCCCGGGCCTTTTGCACGTCGCGCTGGCCCACCAATTGGCCGATGCCCTTGATGCGCGAGGTCAGCTCGGTCACATGGCCTTTGCGCTCGGTGCCATAGCTGTCCAGCAAAGCATCGCTGGCACGGCCTTGGAGCACATCGGCCAGCTTCCAACTCAGGTTGGCCGCATCGCGGATGCCCTGGCACATGCCTTGTCCCAAAAACGGCGGCTGCTGGTGCGCGGCGTCGCCCGCCAAGAGCACCCGCTTGTGACGCCAATCCTTGGCCACCAAGGCGTGGAACTGGTAACTCGCCTGCCGCCAGAGCGTGGCCTCATTGGGCTGCAGCCAACGCGACAAGAGCTTCCAGATGGCCTCGGGCGTGGCCATGGCTTTGGGGTCTTCGCCGGGGTTGAGGGCGATTTCCCAACGGCGGTGGTTTTTGGGGCCAATCACATAGGTGCACGGCCTTTGCGGCTCGCAGTACTGAACGCTGACCTTGGGCAGCTTGGCCAGACCTTTGTCGTTGACCAGCACATCGACCACCAGCCAGGGTTCGTCAAACCCCAAGTCTTGCAATTCGATGCCCACCTGTTTGCGTGCAAAGCTCGACGCCCCGTCGCAGGCGATCAGGTAGCGTGCCGAGACCTCTCGGGTCTGGCCTTGCGCATCGGCCACGGTGAGCGTGACCGAGGCATCGTTTTGATGCAGGCCGGCGACTTTGCTGCCCAGCGCCACCTGCACCGAAGGCATGCCGCCCACACGTTCGCGCAACAACTTTTCCATGGCCGGCTGGGTGAACACCAGCGATGGCGAGAAGGCCAGCGGATAAGGCGGTGCCACGGTGGACATGCACTTGATCAACTGCCCATCGACCCCGTAAAACTCCGAGTTGGTGAAGGGCTCTGTGAACGGCTCCAGCGCCTGGGCGATGCCCAGCTGCTGAAACACCCGCATGATTTCATGGTCCAGCGCAATGGCGCGGGGCTTGTCGTACACCTCGGTCAGCTCGTCGCAGACGAAGGTGCGGATGCCTTGCAAACCCAAGAGCCCTGCGGCCACCGCGCCGGTGGGGCCAAATCCGATGATGGCGACGTCGAACACGGAAACTCCTTTATCGGGCAAACAAGACGGCACGCTGCGCTTCTTTCAGGCGAGCACTCGGGGGCTGGGAGATGCCCCATTGGTCCACCCGACCTGTCGGCCAGGTCCAATCTGTGGGCTGCCCGGTCTGGTAGCTGTCGTCGATTTGTTCGACCTCGGCCGTGTACTCGATCACGATGTCAAATGGCCCGACGAAGTAGTTGAAGGCGTTGTCGCCCGGACCATGACGGCCGGGGCCCCACTCGATGGGGTAGCCCGCGTCTTTCATGCGCCCACCGCCGCGCATCACGGCATCCAGGTCAGGCATCAAAAACGCGATGTGGTTCAGCGCATTGTTGTCGGTGTCGCCCAAGGCCACGCTGTGGTGGTCGCTGTTGCACCGCATGAAGGCCATGATGCGGGTGCGGTCCGACAAGGAAAAGTCCAAAGCCTTTTCCATGAATTGGCGGGTGTCCTCCACATGGCTGCTGTTGAGCACCACATGGGCTAGGCGCACGGGCATGTCGGGCGCATCGATGGTGTTGACCTGCTCATCGCCGTGTACCAAACGGAACACGCGGCCATCGGGGTCGGCCAGGGTGACCGCATGGCCCCCACCGGGCTCCGTCAAAGGCGCGAGCGCAGTCAACACCTGCCCGCCTGCGGCTTCGGTTTTTTGCGCGGCCAGGGCCAAAGCCTGCTGGCTGCGGGCCCTGAGCGTGACGTGCACGATCTGCGCAGCACCTGCCGCCCGGTGCAAAGCCAGCAGGTGGTGATCGGTGCCCGCACCGCGCAAGTACAGCGCATCGGGCGTGCGAGCGGCTACCTGCAAATGCCAGGTGTTGGTGAAAAACGCCTCGGCCAAATCCAGATCGGGCACCGTCAGGGCCACACTGCGCAAAGCGCCTACCAAAGAAGATGCATGGGTCATGGCAATGGGTTCAATGAAGTGGCGGGCAAGCCCAGAAATCGCAGGCCATTGGCCTGCACCAGTTGTTGGGTCACCCCGGCATCAAAGCCGGCTTGGGCAATGCGCTGCACAGGCCGCGCATCGTGAAAATTGAAGGGATAGTCGGTGCCGATCATCAGCTGCGTTGACCCGAACAGCTGCACCAAGTGCTGCAAAGTCGGCGTGTCAAACACCAAGGTGTCGTAATAAAAAGACCGGGCCTGCTCGGTGGGCGAGCGCTGCACCGTGTCGCGCAGCGCAGGAAACACCGACATGGCCTGCTCCAGCCGGGGCAGCAGCATGGCCAGGGTGCCACCGCCGTGGCTGAACGCGATGCGCAGGCGCGGGCGACGCAGCATCAAATTGCCCGTGAGCGCCGAAGCTGCCGCCAACCCCACATCGGTGGGGTAGGCCAACACCTGTTGCAAAGGAGCAGGGCCCACCAAGCGGTCCATGCCCGTAGGACGCAAGGCATGGACAAACACCGCCAGGTCCAGCGCCTCACAGGCTTCAAAAAACGGGTCCAGGCGCGGGTCACCGATCGGCATGCCGTTGATGTTGCTGCCGATCTCCACACCCACCAAGCCCAAGCCGTGCCGAATGTGCTGCAGCTCCTTGAGCGCCAGGTCCATGTCTTGCAAGGGCACCGCCCCCAAACCCACCAGACGGCCCGACGACTCGGACACCATCAGGGCGATTTGTTCATTGAGGTAGCGCACCAGTTGTGCGCCGTCCGCCGGGGCCAGCCAATACGAGAGCAGCTCGGGCATGGGCGAAATCGCCTGCAAGCCCAAACCCATCTCGTCGAAATCGGCCAGGCGCTTGCTGGTCGACCAGCATTTGTCTGACACCGTGCGGTAGTTTTTGCCATCGATCATCACGTGGCGGTGGCAGGCGTGCGCAGGGGACATGGACGGCCAACCCGTAGGCACCGCTCCGCCCAGATAATCCGGAAAATCGTGCGGGATGACGTGCGCATGCACATCCACACCGCAGCCGCATGGCAAATGGCCGGTCATGCTTTTCAGCCAGCGATCAGGCCTGCCGCTTCAATGCCGGCGATGCAGATCGCCTCGTCTTCGTCGCCCGTGCCACCGCTGGCCCCCACGGCACCGAGCACTTCACCGGCAGCGTTTTTCACCAGCACCGCGCCGGGCTGCGCCAAGAACTTGCCTTCGGCAGTTGCGGCCAGCGAAACAAAAAAATTGGGGTTGTCCTTGGCGCGTTGCGCCAACACCCGGCTGGATGCCCCCATGCCCACTGCCCCCCAGGCCTTGGCCCGGGCGATGTCAAAGCGAAACATGCTGGCACCGTCTTCGCGGGCAAAGGCTTTGAGCTGACCGGCTTCGTCCAGCACGGCAATGCCCATGGGCTTGTAGCCTTGGGCTTTGGAATGGGCCAAAGCCGCTTCAATGATTTTTTGGGCCGTGGTCAGGCTGAGAACGGTCATTCCATGTCTCCGGTCGGTGTGCGCTTTGTACTTTTCAGGCAGTTTAGAGAGCCGCCTTGAATTCATCCAGTCAATTATTTGAATAGGTAGAATTTGCCGCATGAATATTGCAGCCCTGGATTTGAACCTCTTGGTGGCTTTTCACGCCATGTTGGAGCACCGCAATGTGACCCGCGCAGGCGAAGCGATCCAGCTGAGCCAACCCGCGATGAGTTCCGCGCTGCGCCGGCTGCGGCTTTTGTTTGAAGACCCGCTGTTCATCCGCGCCGGACTGGAAATGAAACCCACGCCACGGGCCTTGCAACTGAGCGCCGCTGTCCGGCAAGTGATCCAGACCATCCAAGCCGACATCCTGCAGCCGGCCAAATTTGAAGCGCGTTCGTCCACCCGCACCTTCACCATGCTGATGCCCGACATTGGGGAAGCCAACTTTTTGCCCCGCATTCTGGTCATGCTGGCCAACGAGGCCCCCCATCTGAACCTGCGCACCCTGGCCATGCCGCGCCATGCCGCCGCCGAAAGCCTGGAATCGGGCGCGGCCGACATGGCCATGGGCTACTTTCCGGACTTGCAAAAAGCGGGCTTTTACCAGCAGCAGCTGATGCGCTCTTCGCACGTGTGCCTGGTCCGAAAAGACCATCCGGACATGGGTGCCCAGATGAGCCTGGCTCAATTCACTGCGGCCTCACACGTGGTGGTCAAACCGCATGGCCGCGAACACGTGTTTGAAAAATTTCTTCAGCAGCAGGGCATCACCCGGCGCGTGGTGCTGGAGATTTCCAACTTTCTGAGCCTGCTGCCCCTGATTGAGTCCAGCGACCTGATGGCCACCGTGCCGCAAGATTTGGCCGAGTTTTGTGTGCAGCACGGCAAGGTACGCACCGTGCCAACGCCCCTGAGTGCGCCGGTCATTGACCTGCAACTGCACTGGCACCAGCGCTTGCAAAAAGACCCCGGCCACGCCTGGCTGCGCAGTTCGATCCACCGGCTGTTTTCCAACACCTGAAGCGCACCTCGCGTTGCGGCGTGCGCCGCCGCACCGATGACGCCGCTCGCGGATTCACCCCGGGGCACCTTGGCCAGTCTGCGTGACAGAGCGCACGGTCCATCGAGCGCCCAAGAGCCAACATGAACGCCTGTCCTTTCAACGGAGCGTTTCATGCACCTTTTTACCCGCACCGTGCGCGTCAAGAACGCCGCATCCATGGCCGCCGCCATCCGGTTTGCCACCGAAATTTGCGCCCATGTGAACAAGACCTACCACGTCAAAATGCGCTTTGGCATCGAGGTTTTTGGCCACACCAAAATCTACTGGTTCCTGGACTTTGACAGCATCGACCAGTCGCTGGCGATGAACCAGAAAATGCTTGCCGACAACGACTACCAAAACCTGCTGGGCAAAGGCAAGGATTTGTGGGTCGAAGGCAGCATGAAAGACCGCTTGGTGAGGATGGTTCCATGAACCTGAGCAACTTGTGTCTGCGCGACATCCTCTCGGTCAGCGTCGAGGCTTCGGTGCAAAAAGCGGCCGAGCTCATGCGCGTCAACCACGTGGGCGCTTTGGCCCTGACCGACCCCGAAGACCCCGCCCGTGTGGTGGGGGTGGTCACCGACCGCGACTTGGTGGTCAACCTGCTGGCCCAGGGCCGCTTGCCGGGTGAATACCCGATCGGGGCTTACAGCCATGCGCAACTCATTGGCGTGCCCGGCAGCGCCACCGTGCACGAGGCGATCGCGACCATGCAAAAGCACGGTGTGCGGCGAATCTTTGTGACCGAACCCAATGGCCGACTCATGGGCCTGCTGTCCATCGACGACATCCTGAGCACCCTGGCCGACGAACTGGGAGGGCTGTCTCAGGCCCTGCGCATCGGTGTGGACATGGAAAACACCCGCACCTCACCCATGTTCAACCCCAACGAATTGACGAGCGGGATGTACTTGGCACAGCACGAGCCTTGACAGGAGGGAAGCGTTGCATTGCGGCCCAAAGTGAACGCGAGGTCTGATCAAGCCAAGAAGGCGGTCCTGATGCGATCCTGATGCGCTGCGTGCTAGCCTTGCAGGACCATGAAAATGCCTGCTCTTTTTTCTGTCTGGCCTGCCGTCCTGATCGGGGTATCGGTGGCCTGCGGCCTTTTCTGGCTGGACGGTTGGTGGTCACTGGGCAATCTGGCCTTGCTGTTGATCCTGGGCAACACACTCGCGAGTTTCTGGTTGTCCACACCTGCTTGCGTTCTGGTGTCGGCCTTGGCCGTGGCCGGGTTCAACTGGTTCTTTGTCGCGCCGCGCCACACCTTTCATGTGCAACTGGATCAGGACCTCATGCTGCTGATCACGCTCTTGGGCACCAGCACCGTGATGAGCGTGCTGACCTCCAGACTGCGTCAACATGCACAGCAACAGGCCGGGCAAGCCCGTCATGCGGAACACATGCAGCAATTGGCCCTGCAGTTGCAACAAGCCCACACGGTGAGCCAGCAATCACAAACTGCTTGCCAGCTGCTCAGCCCATGGATCGGTTTGCCTGTGCAAGTCTGGCTGCAAGGGCAAAGCCCCACACCCGAGGACCCGCTTTACAGAGCTTGGCAAGCCAGCGAACACGAACAAGGGGCCCTCGGGCCTGGCACGGGACGCCACGAATCGCTCAATGCTTGGGTGCTCCCCTTGCGTGCAGGCGTCATGAGGATCGGCACCTTGGCCATCGGCCCCCTGCCCACTGACACGCCCATCGCGGCATGGACCAACGAGCGACTGCAAGCGGCCGCTCGTTTGCTGGCCGATGAAATTCACCGCCTGCAAAGCGCCCTGCAGGCACGCGATGCACACGACAGATTGCAAGCCCAGCAATTGCGCAACACCTTGCTGGCGGCCATCTCGCACGATTACCGCACGCCGCTGGCGACCATCACTGGGGCGGCGTCCGGTTTGCTGGACCAGCCCAGCCCACAACAAACGCGCGAAGCGGCCCACACCATCTTGCAAGAAGCGGAGCACTTGCACCGGATGACCACCAACACCTTGCAAATGGCACGATTGGACACGGTCGATACCGCTTTACAGGTGCATTGGGAGTCCGTCGAAGAGCTGTGCGGTGTGGCCATGGCCGCCGCACGTCGACGCCATCCTGAACGGACACTTGAAGTCCATGTGCCCTCTGAGCTGCCTTGGCTTTTGTGCGATGCGGTGTTGGTGGTGCAACTGCTGGACAACCTGCTGGAAAACGCCTTGCGCTACAGCCCAGACACCGAAGTCGTCACCTTGCAGGTGAGTTTGCACGATCAAGCCATCCACATGGCGGTGCTGGATCGGGGCATCGGCATTCCCGTCGAATGGCATGAGCGTGTGTTCGACCCATTCCGGCGTGTTCTGCCCACAGAAAAAGCCGACACAGGTTTTGCCAACTCACCACGCCGTGGCATGGGCTTGGGTTTGGCTCTGTGCCGTGCCATCGCGCGCGTCCACCATGCGCGACTCTGGATTGAATCCCGCCCAGGTGGAGGCACCGCCGTGTGTCTGCGGTTTCCCAGCCAAGTACAACCTTCATCGGCACCAGAAAGCGGTCTGGAGGAGTACACCCCGTGAGTTTGCATGTCTTACTCGTTGAAGATGACCGACAACTGCGTCACACCTTGCAGGAAGCCTTGCTCACCCATGGCTTTGCGGTGACAGGCTCGGGCAGCTTGGCTGATGCGCAGGCGGTGCTGCAACACCACCCAAGGCACATCGACCTGGTCATCCTCGACCTGGGCTTGCCCGATGCCGATGGCAGCGAGTTGCTGGCCTGGCTGCGGCAAAGAGAAAGCACGCCGGTGCTGGTGATTTCTGCGCGGCACGACGACGCAGGCAAGGTGGCATTGCTCGACGCGGGTGCGGACGATTACCTGGTCAAACCCTTCAGCATCCAGGAGTTGTTGGCCCGCATGCGGGTGAGCCTGCGCCACCGGGGTGTTGCACTGCAAGCGCCCGTTCTGCACTACACCCATGGCCCGTTGCATGTCGATCTGGCGCGTCACTTGGTGACGCTGAATGGTCAATCCATTCGCTTGACACCTACCGAATTCAAACTGCTGGCCCGGTTGCTCAGGCAAGCTGGACAAGTGGTCACCCACCGCCAATTGCTGACCGATGTGTGGGGCGCAGAACATGTCGATCAATTGCAATACCTGCGCCTGTACATGGGCCAACTGCGCGCCAAGCTGGAGAAGCAGCCCGCAGAGCCCCAATGGTTGTTGACCGAACCCGGCGTGGGCTACCGGCTGGCAGAAGCGCCGCCTGCGTGAGGTCCTTATGCGTTCCTGATGCGGCCACGGGCAAGCTGTGCACTTCTTTCACAGCTTTGTCCATCCATGTCTTCTCACGACACCTCCCACGCAACAGCCACACGCACCGGGGCACTGACTTTGGCCGCACTCGGTGTGGTCTATGGTGACATTGGCACCAGTCCGCTGTACACGGTCAAGGAAGTTTTTGCACCCCACACGGGCGTGGTGCTCAATCCAAACAACATCATCGGTGCCGTCTCCGCCATCCTCTGGGCGCTGATGCTGGTCGTCACGCTCAAGTACGTGATTCTGATCCTCAGAGCCGACAACCGGGGCGAAGGCGGTGGCCTGGCCCTCACCGCGCTGGCCGCCCGTGCTGTGCAGGACAAGCCCCGTCTGCGACAAGGTCTGTTGTTGCTGGGCTTGTTTGGGGCCACCTTGTTTTACGGCGACAGCGTCATCACCCCGGCAATTTCGGTGATCGGGGCCATGGAAGGCATAGAGGTCATCACCCCCGCCTTCCAGGCTTATGTCGTGCCTTTGTCGATCGTGGTGCTGTTGGGTTTGTTTGCGGTGCAACGATTGGGCACGCATTCAGTGGGTCGTTTTTTCGGCCCCATCATCGTGTTGTGGTTTGTCACCCTGGGCGCATTGGGTGTCGCGCACATCCTGCACCAGCCCGCCATCTTGCAGGCACTCAACCCCCTGCACGCACTCAGCTTTTTGTGGGCGCGCGGCCCCCATGTGCTGGCCGCGGTAGGAGCCATCGTTCTGGCCTTGACCGGCGCGGAAGCGCTTTATGCCGACATGGGGCACTTTGGACGCAAACCGATTCAACTGGCTTGGACCTTGTTGGTCATGCCCGGCTTGGCGCTCAATTACATGGGGCAAGGTGCATTGCTCATGCAAGACCCTTCGGCACTGGCCAATCCGTTTTACAAAATGTTCCCCAATGAGTGGATGCTGGGTGCGGTGTTGCTGTCCACCCTGGCTGCCATCATCGCCTCTCAAGCCGTGATATCGGGCGCTTATTCCATGACGCGGCAAGCGATTTTGCTGGGCTTTTTGCCGCGCATGCACATCCAATTCACTTCTGAAAAAGAGTCAGGCCAGATCTTCATGCCAGCGGTCAACCGGGCTTTGCTGGTGGGCGTGGTATTAGCGGTATTGGCTTTCAAAAGCTCTTCGGCACTGGCAGGCGCCTACGGCATCGCGGTGTCGCTGACGATGGCCATCACGACGGCATTGACCTTCTTCGTGATCCACAAGGCGTGGCGCTTGCCTCTGTGGTTGTCGCTGGTCACGACGGGGTTCTTTCTGGTGCTCGACTTGTTTCTGTTTGCAGGTTGCGCCATCAAGTTTTGGGATGGCGGCTGGTTTCCGGTGGCCATGGGCTTGGCACTGTTCGTCATCATGACGACTTGGGCGCGGGGACGGCAACTGTTGGTGCACACCATTCGGGCCGATGGTCTTGAATTGCAGGCCTTCATCGACATGCTGCACGCGCAACCCCCGCATCTGATTGGGCGCACGGCCGTGTACCCGGTGGCCAACCCGGACACCGTGCCTCAAGCCATGCTCCACAATCTGAAACACAACCAGGTGCTGCATGCCAACAACATCATCCTCACAGTGGTGTTTGAGGAGGTGCCCTTTGTGCCTGTTGCCGAACGCTTGCAGGTGCAGGCGCTGGGTGAGCGTTTCTGGCGCGTGAGTGTGCACTATGGCTTCATGGACAAAACCGATGTCCCTCAGGCCCTGCAAAGTTGCGCCGCACACGGTTTGTCCATTCCCGAGTTTGAAACCAGCTACTTCCTCAGTCGCGAAACCGTGGTGTCCACGCCCGGTGCGGGCATGGCCCAATGGCGCGAAAAACTTTTTGCCACCATGAGCCGCAATGCTGGGGGTGTGGTCGAGTTTTTCCATTTGCCCGACAACGCGGTGGTGGAGCTGGGCACTCGGGTACAAATTTGAGGCTGTAGGCCTGCAGCGTTCAATCGATCTTGATCTTGTTGCGCGCAATGATGTCGCGGTAGATCTGGGTGTCTTGCTGGATGCGCTGGGCCAGGGGCACGGCGTTCATGCTGGGGCTCTTGAATGACAAGCGCCCATTGTGAAGTGAAAATACCTGACCACCCCACCGAAAGCCCCCATATGAGTTCTCAGCCTGTCACCCCAGACTTCCTGCAACAAGCCCTGTCCGAGCTGTTTGCACCTTGGGTGCGAGCCCTGAACCTGCAGGTCGAGCGCCTGGACGCGGACGGCGTGACACTGCGTCTGCCGCAGAGTGATCAGCTTTCACGCGTGGGTGGCATCTTGTGCGGTCAGGCCATGATGGCTGCTGCCGATACGGCCATGGTCTTGGCACTGATCCAGCACTTTGGCGCATTCAAGCCCTGCAGCACGGTGCAGTTGTCCAGCACCTTCATGAAGCCGCTGTCGGGCCAGGATGCTTTGGTGAGTGCCCGGCTTTTGCGGGTGGGCAAGGCCATGGCTTTTGGCGAAATCGATCTGCACGGCGCAGATGACGGCAAGAGCGTTTTCAGGGCCAGCACCACCTATGCCTTGATGTAAGGCAAAAGCGGGCCGAGCTTGGCTACAATAGCCAGATTCTTGTTTTGAGGTTCACCATGTCTGCTCACAACGACGCACATACATCTGACGATCCCGTGGAAAACGTGGTCAAGCACATCCCCGTGGTCATTCCGGCCGCTGGTGCTGTTCTGATTTTCTTGCTGGCTTTCATCGCCGTCTTCATGGCCTGAGGCTTTCAGCCCCCCCTGGGTGCAGGCTTCGCGTCTGCCCCGCAAACAACCCGCAACAGCTTCGGCTTTGCGGGTTTTGTTTTTTCTGGGCCGCCTTTCACGTGCCCATTGCCTTTTTCAAGCGCACCGCCTTGAAATGGCCCCAGCCAGAGGGCCCGGCATAACATCATGCATTTTTTGCATAGATTTAAGCCGATTTTCGACCCCAATGACAGGCACAAATTGGCCAGCCTCCCTAAAATCGAGGCCCGCACGGTTACCAGGCGGTTACATGGCCTGTGTGACACCCTCATTTCAAGCCGATTCGTTTTTTCAAAGTCCCTGCCCAGAGCCTTTGAAAAGACGATTTTTAAACTTTGGAGCTTTCCCATGAACTCACCCGTGATGCAGGGCCTCAACCTGAACACACCGGCTTACGTCAAAAACGCCAAGCTGATCGCCTGGGTCGCCGAAATGGCCGCCCTGTGCAAGCCTGCCAACATCTATTGGTGTGACGGCTCGCAAGAAGAGTACGACCGCCTGTGCGCCGAACTGGTCGCAGCCGGCACCTTCAAAAAGCTCAACCCCGCCAAGCGCCCCAACTCCTTCCTGGCCTGGACCGACCCTTCGGACGTGGCCCGCGTGGAAGACCGCACCTACATCTGCTCGGACAAAAAAGAAGACGCTGGCCCCACCAACAACTGGATGGAACCCGCGCAAATGCGCGCCACACTGAACCCGCTGTTTGACGGTTGCATGGCCGGCCGCACCATGTATGTGGTGCCCTTCTCCATGGGCCCACTGGGCTCGCACATCAGCCACATCGGCATCGAGCTGACCGACAGCGCCTACGTGGCCGTGAACCAAAAGCTGATGACCCGCATGGGCAAAGCCGTGTACGACGTGTTGGGCACCAATGGCGAGTTCGTGCCTTGCATGCACACCGTGGGCGCGCCTTTGGCCGCCGGTCAAAAGGACAGCACCACCTGGCCTTGC
>JBEEJQ010000058.1:0-15285 GCA_041169105.1 Pseudomonadota bacterium
AGGGGCTCGTCAAACAAAAACACCTGCGGCTGGCGCACGATGGCGCGGCCCATGGCCACGCGCTGGCGCTGGCCGCCCGACAGCTCGCGGGGTTTGCGTTGCAGCAGGTGACTCAGTTCCAGAATGCCCGCCGCCTTGTCCACACGGGCCTTGATTTCTTCAATCGGGCGCTTGGCGATTTTCAGGCCATAGGCCATGTTGTCGAACACGCTCATGTGCGGGTACAGCGCGTAGTTCTGGAACACCATGGCGATGTCGCGCTCGGCCGGTTCCAGCTCGTTGACCACGCGATCGCCAATCGAAATGGTGCCGCCCGAGATGTCTTCCAGGCCCGCCACCATGCGCAGCAGTGTGGACTTGCCGCAGCCCGATGGCCCGACGATGACGACGAACTCGCCGTCGGCAATGCTGGCGTTCAGGTCGTGGATGACGGTGTTGGCCTTGGCGCCAGCGCCATAGGTTTTGAGAATGTGGGAGAGGGTGATGGAAGCCATGGTTTCTTTAATCAGACGAGGACAGAGCAACGCTTCGCAGCGGTCTGTCCCCGGTGTATTTATTTCTCCGTATCAACCAGGCCCTTGACGAACCATTTTTGCATCAGCATGACCACCGCCGCAGGCGGGATCATGGCCAGCATGGCGGTGGCCATGACGATGTGCCATTCGGTCTGGGCGTCGCCGCCCGAAATCATGCGTTTGATACCAATGACCACCGGGTACATGTTTTCTTCGGTGGTGACCAAGAGCGGCCAGAGGTATTGGTTCCAGCCGTAGATGAACTGGATCACGAACAGCGCCGCCATGCTGGTGGCCGACAGCGGCACCAGCACGTCCTTGAAAAAGCGCATCGGCCCCGCGCCGTCCATGCGCGCGGCTTCCACCAACTCGTCGGGCACCGTCAAAAAGAACTGCCTGAACAAAAAGGTGGCTGTGGCCGAGGCGATCAAGGGCACCGTGAGGCCCGCATAGCTGTTGAGCATGCCCAAGTCCGACACGACCTTGTAAGTGGGGCCGATGCGCACCTCGACCGGCAGCATCAGGGTGATGAAGATGCCCCAGAAGACCGCCATGCGAAAGGGAAAGCGGAAATACACGATGGCAAAGGCCGACAGCAGCGAAATGGCGATCTTGCCGATGGCAATGATCAGGGCGCAGACCAGGCTTACCATCATCATGGGGCCCACAGCGGCGGTGGAGCCCATGCCGATGCGGTCGCCCAGCAAGGCGGCTTTGTAGTTCTCGATCAGGTGACTGCCCGGCCAGAGCGACATGGGTGCCTTGACCACTTCTTCCATGGTGTGGGTGGAGGCGACAAAGGTCACATAGACCGGAAAAGCCACCACCATCACACCCAGAATGAGCACGGCATGGGACAGCACGTCCAGAGATCGGTTGCGCTCAATCATCAGTAATTCACTTTTTTCTCGACGAAGCGGAACTGCACCACGGTGAGCGCCACCACGATGACCATGAGCACCACCGACTGCGCGGCCGAGCCGCCCAGGTCCAGAGCCTTGAAGCCGTCAAAGTAGACCTTGTAGACCAAAATGGCCGTGTCCTTGCCAGGGCCGCCTTTGGTGGCCGCGTCCACGATGCCGAAGGTGTCGAAGAAGGCATAGACCACATTGATCACCAGCAGGAAGAAGCTGGTGGGGGACAGAAGCGGGAACTGGATGGTCCAAAAGCGCCTCCATGGCCATGCACCGTCGATGGCGGCGGCTTCTATGAGCGACTTGGGGATGCTTTGCAGCCCGGCCAGAAAGAACAGGAAGTTGTAGGACAGCTGCTTCCAGACCGCGGCCATGACCACCAAGGCCATTGCGTGACGGCTGTTGAGCAGGGCGTTCCACTCAAAGCCCCATTGGTTGAGCGCGTAAGACACCACACCGATGCTGGGCGAGAACAAAAACAACCACACCACACCCGCCACTGCCGGGGCCACGGCGTAGGGCCAGATCAGCAAAGTCCTGTAAAAGGTCGAGCCACGCACCACGCGGTCTGCAAAATAGGCCAGAACCAGGGAGATGGCGATGCCCAGACTCGCCACCAGTCCCGAAAAGATGGCGGTGGTGCCAAAGGAGGCCAGATAGGTTTCGTCGTTCCAGAGGTTGACGAAGTTTTCCAACCCGACCCATTCGACCGAGGTGCCAAAAGGGTCAGACTGCTGGAACGATTGCAGCAAGGCCTGGCCTGCAGGCCAGAAAAAGAAGACGCTGATGATGAGCACCTGGGGTGCGATCAGCACCCAAGGCAGCCAGGTCGAGCGAAAGACGATGCGTTTTTCTGCAGCCAAAACGGGTCATCAACCTTTGTTGGCTTTTTCAAAGCGTTCCAGCAAGTCGTTGCCGCGCTTGATGATGCTGTCCAGGGCTTCTTTGGCGGTTTTCTTGCCGCCCCAGACCTGTTCGAGTTCTTCGTCCTCGATGGTGCGGATCTGCACATAGTTGCCCAAACGGATGCCACGCGACTTGTCGGTGGTTTTGCGGATCATCTGGTTCACCGCCGTGTCGGTGCCCGGGTTTTGCTTGTAAAAGCCCGACTGCTCGGTCAGCTTGAAGGCCGCCATGGTGATCGGCAGGTAGCCGGTGCGCTTGTGGCTGGCCGACTGCACTTCCGCGTTAGAGAGGTAATTGAAGAAGGCGGCCACGCCTTTGTACTCTTCGGCTATCTTGCCCGACATCACCCACAGGCTGGCACCGCCGATGACAGTGTTTTGCGGGGCACCGGCCACGTCTGGGTAATAGGGCAGGGTGGACAGGCCGTATGCGAACTTGGCGTTTTTGGCCACGTTGCCGTAAAAGCCCGACGAGGTGGTGATCATTGCGCATTCACCCGAGACGAAAGACGCTTCAGGCACGTTGGCGCGGCCCTTGTAGACGAACAGGCCTTGTTTGGCCATGTTGCCCAGGTTCTCGATGTGGCGCACATGCAGGGGCGAGTTGGCCACCAAGCGGGCGTTGGTGCCGCGCATGCCGTTGCCCTGGGTCGCCAGTTCGGTGTTGTGCCAGGTGGAGAAGCTCTCCAGTTGGGTCCAGCCTTGCCAGGCGGTGGTGAAGGGGCATTTGTGGCCGTTGGCCTTGAGCTTGGCGGCAGCCAGCGCGACTTCGGGCCAGGTGGCGGGTGGCTTGCTGGTGTCGATGCCAGCGGCCTTGAAGGCGTCTTTGTTGAAATAGAACACCGTGGTCGAGCTGTTGAAGGGGAAAGACAGCATCTGGCCGTTGGGCGCAGTGTAGTAACCAGCCACAGCGGGCACATAGACCGACGGGTCAAATTTGTAACCTGCATCCTGCATGACCTTGCCCACCGGCACGACCACGCCTTTGCTGGCCATCATGGTGGCGGTGCCGACTTCAAACACCTGCAGGATGTGCGGCGCATTGCCTGCCCGGAAGGCGGCCACGGCAGCGGTCATGGATTCGTCGTAAGTGCCCTTGAAGACCGGGTTGATCTTGTAGTCTTTTTGGCTGGCGTTGAAGTTCTTGGCCAGGTCGTTGACCCATTCGCCGTTCACGGCAACCATGGAATGCCACCACTGGATTTCGGTCTGGGCTTGGGCAGACAAACTGGCCAGGCCCAAGACCAGGGCCGTGAAAGAAAGCTCGAGTTTCATGGTGGTTCCTGAAAGTGAAAGGACTGAAAATGGAGGGTTGCTCAAAATTTAAGCAGAAATGGACGGCCATCTTGGCCCTTGAAGATGTCAAAAGGATTAAACCTGTGCGACAAATGGGCCACAACTCGGGCTTTCCATGACACCAGACTCATGGGGGACAGGTGTCCATGCGGGCGGCGCGTGATTGTTGCACTGCGGTAACATTCAGCCTCAGCCGGGTTCAAGCCAGTTTCCCTGTCTGGCTGAATGCGTATTGACACGCTGCTGACCGCGCCTATCCCTATGAATGCACCCACCACGCTCCAACATTTGATGCAAGCCGACGCCGATGCGCCGCGCCTGCGCGAGATCCCGTACAACTACACCAGCTTTTCGGACCGCGAAATCGTGGTTCGCCTGCTGGGCGAGAAGGCTTGGGATCTGCTGAACCAGTTGCGTGATGAGCGCCGCACGGGCCGCTCCGCCCGCATGTTGTATGAGGTTCTGGGCGACATCTGGGTGGTCGAGCGCAACCCCTATTTGCAAGACGACCTGCTGGACAACTCCGGGCGTCGCAAACTGCTGGTGGACGCCTTGCAGCACCGCCTGGCCGAAGTGCAAAAACGCCGCACTCCGCAAGCCGATGCGGCCCGTGATGCCCTGGTGGGGGCTTTGCTGGATTTGGCGGGCCAGGCTGTGGCGCAGTTCAACGCGCGTTTTGCCAACCGCGCCAAGCTGCGCAGCCAGGTGCAAAAGACCCTGGGACGCCTCACGGCCAAGGACAACATCAAATTCGACGGCCTCTCACGGGTGAGCCATGTGACCGACGCGACCGACTGGCGCGTCGAGTACCCCTTTGTGGTGCTGACACCTGACTCTGAGACCGAGATGGCCGGTTTGGTCAAAGGCTGTATTGATCTGGGCCTGACCATCGTCCCACGCGGCGGCGGCACAGGCTACACGGGCGGCGCGATCCCGCTGACTTGGAAGAGTGCGGTCATCAACACCGAAAAGCTCGAAGCCATGACCGAGGTCGAGATGGTCGACCTGCCTGGCATTGCGCACAAAATTCCGACCATCTACACCGAAGCCGGTGTGGTGACCCAGCGCGTGGCCGATGCGGCCGAGCGCGGCGGTTTTGTCTTTGCGGTGGACCCGACCTCGGCCGAAGCCTCTTGCATTGGCGGCAACATCGCCATGAACGCGGGCGGCAAAAAGGCCGTGCTGTGTGGCACCGCGCTCGACAACTTGGCCAGCTGGCGCATGGTCACGCCCGACGCCGAATGGCTGGATGTGGTCCGCATGGACCACAACATGGGCAAGATCCACGACGCCGAAGTCGCCACCTTTGAGCTGCGCTACTTCAAGGCCGACGGCAAGACCCCGATCCGCACCGAAACCTTGGTGATTCCTGGCAAGACTTTCCGCAAGGAAGGCCTGGGCAAGGACGTGACCGACAAGTTCTTGAGTGGCCTGCCCGGCGTGCAAAAAGAAGGCTGTGATGGCCTGATCACCAGCGCCCGCTGGGTGGTGCACCGCATGCCCGAGCACACCCGCACCGTGTGCCTGGAGTTTTTTGGCCATGCCCGCAATGCAGTGCCCAGCATCGTCGAGATCAAGGACTTCATGTTCGCCGAGCAAAAGCGCACGGGCACCGTGCTGGCTGGCTTGGAGCACCTGGACGACCGCTACCTGCGCGCTGTGGGTTACACCACCAAGTCCAAGCGTGGCGGTTTCCCCAAAATGGTGCTGATCGGTGACATCGCGGGCGACAACGCCGATGACGTGGCCAAGGCGACCTCCGAAGTCGTGCGCATCGCCAACTCGCGCAGCGGCGAAGGCTTCATCGCCATCAGCCCCGAAGCGCGCAAGAAATTCTGGCTGGACCGCAAACGCACCGCCGCCATCTCACGCCACACCAACGCCTTCAAGGTCAACGAAGACGTGGTGATCCCGCTGCCGCGCATGGCCGAGTACACCGACGGCATCGAGCGCATCAACATCGAATTGAGCTTGCGCAACAAGCTCAAGTTCTGCGCCGAACTCGAAAGCTTTCTGGAGCGGGGCAACCTGCCGCTGGGCAAGTCGGACGACGCCAGCGAGATCCCTTCGGCCGAGCTGCTCGAAGACCGCGTGGCCCAGGCGCTGACCGTGGTGCGCGATGTGCGCGACCAGTGGCAAGGCTGGCTCAGCGATGTGGAAAGCCTGTTCCCTCAGTTGCAAGACCACACCTTGCGTGCCAGCTGGAAAACGCAAATCCGTCCAGCCTTCCAGGACATCTTCTCGGGTGCGGCTTTCCAGCCCATCCTGGCCGAGGTCAATGCCATCCACAAGCGTGTGCTCAAGGGCCGCGTGTGGGTCGCGCTGCACATGCACGCGGGTGACGGCAACGTCCACACCAACATCCCGGTCAACTCCGACAACTACGAGATGCTGCAAACCGCGCACGAAGCGGTGGCCCGCATCATGGTGCTGGCCCGCAGCCTGGACGGCGTGATCTCGGGCGAGCACGGCATCGGCATCACCAAGCTGGAGTTTTTGACCGACGCCGAGTTGGCCAACTTCACCGCCTACAAGGCCAAGGTGGACCCGCAAGGCCGCTTCAACAAAGGCAAGCTGCTGCGCGGCGCAGCCCTGACCGGTCTGGGCGACGATGTGCATGCAGCTGACCTGACGCATGCCTACACCCCCAGCTTTGGCCTGATGGGCCACGAGTCGCTGATCATGCAACAGTCGGACATCGGCGAGATCGCGGCCAGCGTCAAGGACTGCCTGCGCTGCGGCAAGTGCAAGCCGGTGTGCTCGACCCATGTGCCGCGTGCCAATTTGCTCTACAGCCCACGCAACAAAATCCTGGCCACTTCGCTCTTGGTTGAGGCCTTCCTGTACGAAGAGCAGACCCGCCGTGGCGTGTCGATCAAGCATTGGCAAGAGTTTGAAGATGTGGCCGACCACTGCACCGTCTGCCACAAGTGCCTGACGCCTTGTCCGGTCAAGATTGACTTCGGTGACGTGACCATGAACATGCGCAACTTGTTGCGCAAGATGGGGCAAAAGAGCTTCCGTCCCGGCAATGCCGCGGCCATGTTCATGCTCAACGCGACCAACCCCGAAACCATCAAGATGGCTCGCGCCGCCATGGTGGGTGTCGGCATGAAGGCGCAACGGTTTGTGGCCGGTTTGCTCAAGGGCGTGGCCCGCAAGCAGACCAGCGCACCGCCCGCCACCGTGGGTGCTGCACCGATCAAAGAGCAGGTGATCCACTTCATCAACAAGAAGATGCCTGGCAACCTGCCCAAGAAGACCGCGCGGGCCTTGCTCGACATCGAGAACAACGACTACGTGCCGATCATCCGTGACCCGAAGGCCACGACTTCTGAAACCGAAGCGGTGTTCTACTTCCCCGGTTGCGGCTCCGAGCGCCTGTTCAGCCAGGTGGGTTTGGCCACGCAGGCCATGCTCTGGCACGCGGGTGTGCAGACGGTGCTGCCACCGGGCTACCTGTGCTGTGGTTACCCGCAAAAGGGTTCGGGCCAGTTCGACAAGGCTGAGAAGATCATCACCGACAACCGCGTGCTGTTCCACCGCGTGGCCAACACGCTCAACTACCTGGACATCAAGACGGTGGTGGTGAGCTGCGGCACTTGCTATGACCAGTTGCAGGGCTACGAGTTCGACAAGATCTTCCCGGGCTGCCGCATCGTCGACATCCACGAATACCTGCTCGAAAAAGGCATCAAGCTCGAAGCGCAGGGGGCGTACCTGTACCACGACCCTTGCCACACGCCCATGAAGTTGCAAGACCCGATGAAGACCGTCAAGGGTCTGCTGGGCGATCAGGTGCTCAAGTCGGACCGCTGCTGCGGCGAGTCGGGCACGTTGGGCGTCACGCGTCCGGACATTTCCACGCAAGTGCGCTTCCGCAAGGAAGAGGAAATCCTCAAAGGCGAAGCAGCCTTGCGCGACAGCGGTGCGCTCGGCCCCAAGGACAACGTCAAGATCCTGACCAGCTGTCCGAGCTGCCTGCAAGGCCTGTCGCGCTACGGTGACGACCTGCAAAACGGCCTGCTCGAAGCGGACTACATCGTGGTCGAGATGGCCAAGCACATCCTGGGCGAGAACTGGATGCCCGAGTACGTCAGTGCCGCCAATGCCGGTGGCATTGAGCGCGTGCTCGTTTAAACCGAAAGATCGTCATGGCGGGTTTGACCCAAGCAACACCCACGCCCGAGTCTCTGACCGTTCATGGTCAAAGCCGGGTGCTGGAGATCGGTTTTTCAGACGGCAAGCGGTTCCGCATTCCGTTTGAGCTGATGCGTATTTACAGCCCTTCGGCCGAAGTGCAGGGCCACGGCCCGGGCCAGGAAGTGCTGCAAACCGGCAAGCGAAATGTCACCGTGGAGGGCATCGAGCCCGTGGGCAATTACGCCGTCAAGCCGACCTTCTCAGACGGCCACGATTCGGGCTTGTTCACCTGGGAGTACCTGTACTTTTTGGGCGACCAGCAAACGGCCCTGTGGCAACAATACGAAGAGCGCTTGCAAGCCGCAGGCACCGACCGCGATGCGCCCATGCCTGTCAAGGGCGGCAGCAGCTGCGGTCACAACCATTGAGCATTCCCATGAGCACCACCCATTTCGGTTTCAAGACCGTCGACGAAACAGAAAAAGCCAAGCATGTGCGCGGCGTGTTTGACTCGGTCGCCTCCAAATACGACGTCATGAACGATCTCATGTCGATGGGCCTACACCGCGTGTGGAAGGCCTATACCGTGCAGGTGGCCAACCTCAAGGAGGGTGACCAGGTGCTCGACATCGCAGGCGGTACGGGCGATTTGTCGATGGCGTTTGCCAAAAAAGTCGGCGCGACGGGCCGCGTGGTGCACACCGACATCAACGAGGCCATGCTCAGCACGGGCCGCGACCGTTTGCTCGACCATGGCCTGGCGCTGCCCACCCTGGTGTGCGACGCCGAAAAGCTGCCGTTTCCCGACAACCACTTCAACGTGGTGAGCGTCGCCTTTGGCTTGCGCAACATGACCCACAAGGACGTGGCGCTCAAAGAGATGTGCCGTGTGCTCAAGCCCGGTGGCAAATTGCTGGTGCTGGAGTTCTCCAAAGTGGCCAAGCCGCTGGAGAAAATTTACGACTGGTACAGCTTCAAAATCTTGCCGCACATGGGCAAGCTGGTGGCGGGTGACGCCGACAGTTACCGCTACCTGGCTGAATCCATTCGTATGCATCCTGGCCAGGAAGAGCTGAAAACCCTTATGAAAAACAGCGGATTTGGCCATGTGGATTTTCACAATTTATCAGCCGGGGTGGTAGCCTTGCATGCAGGTATCAAGTGCTGATGCCTGATCTGTGAGTTTTGTTATCCACTGGAGACACCGTGAACAAGTTCTTGACCCTGTTGCTCGCTGGCGTTTTGGCCCTGGGCAGTTTGAACGCAGAAGCTGCCCGTCGCATGGGAGGCGGCAAATCCATCGGTCAGCAATCGAATCAAGTGACGCAGCGTGAAGCTGTGCGTCCACAACAACCTGCAGCGCCCGCGCAGCAAGCCGCACCAGCGGCCGGAAAACCGGCCACGGCTGCAGCGCCCGCCGCTGCCCCCAAGAAGCCTTGGGGTGCCATGCTGGGTGGTTTGGCCGCGGGCTTGGGCTTGGCTTGGTTGGCCCATTCTTTGGGCATGGGTGAAGCCTTTGGTAACGTGCTGATGATGATCTTGGTCGGTGTGGCTGTGATGGCCGTGATCGGCATGATCATGCGCCGCAAAGGCGCAGCAAGCCAACAAGGTGGCCTCGCTTACCAAGGCGCAGGTGCATCGGCCGATCAGCCTGCTTCCTTCAAACAATACAACCCAGAGAAAGTGGGTAACGATTCATCTGCCCGCCCTTGGGAGTCTGAGCCTGCCCGTTTTGATGGCTCTGCTGCGGCCCAAACCGGCGGTTCCATGATCGGTTCGGCTCTGAACGAATCGTCTTTGAGCGGTTCGCAAACCTGGGGTATTCCTGCAGGCTTTGATGTGGCAGGATTTGTCGACGCAGCCAAACGCAACTTTGTCACCTTGCAAGACGCCTGGGACCGCTCGGACATCGCCACCTTGCGCTCCATGATGACCGACAACATGGTGGCTGAAATCCGCAGCCAATTGGCCGAGCGTGAAGCTCAGTTCCCAGGTCAGCCCAACAAGACCGAAGTGGTCATGCTCGAAGCCCAGCTCTTGGGCATCGAGGAGCAGGCCGAGGCTTACCTGGCCAGCGTGGAGTTCAATGGCGTGATCCGCGAAGACGACTCTTCGGGTCCCAGCCCCTTCCGTGAAGTTTGGAACATGACCAAGCCCAAGAACGGTGGTGGCTGGCTGGTTGCTGGCGTGCAAGCGCTGCAATAAAGCACAGGCCCTCATGCAGGGCCTTGTCTTTCGGGAATAATCGGGGACTATGGCAACACAGTCCCCTTTTTCTTGGGCCGCTCAGGCGCTGCCCCAATTCGCATCCAACTTTCAGCCACCCGCTTGGGTGGTGGACGAGTCGGTCAACCGCCTCGTGTTGTTCCTCAACCATGTGCTGCAAAGCGAGTCCGAGGCCATGGCCCGCCTGGCGCGTCAAAAAGGCCAGCGCATTGAGCTGGTTTGGGACCGCATCCAACTGCAACTCACGCCCACGCCCGCAGGCCTTTTGGAGCGTGGTCGCTTTGAAGGCTTTGACCTGCGCCTGACGGTGACCGAAGAGTCGCCCCTGTCGCTGGCGTCGGCCTTGGCCAAGGGTGACAAGCCCAAGGTCCGCATCGAAGGCGATGTGCAGCTGGCCGCTGAAATCAACTGGCTGATCGACCATGTGCGTTGGGATGCCGAAGAAGACCTCGCTCGCCTGGTGGGCGACGCGATGGCCCACACCCTGGCCCAAGCGGCCCGCAAAGCCATGGAGGCCTTGCGTGGCTTTGTGGCCAAGCGCCCTGGCACCGACATCGTTTCTGGCAGCGCAGCATGAGTCGCCTGGGTCGCGGCGCGTTCATCGTCTTCATCGTCTTGCGCTACGGCCTGGACGAGTTGGTGCTTTCCAGTTTTCAAAAGCCCTGGATTCGCCTCTTGGCCCGCATCCTGTCGGTGGGCCGTGACCTGCGTGCCCCCCGTGCAGAGCGCCTGCGCGAAGCTCTGGAGCGTCTGGGCCCGATCTTTGTGAAATTCGGTCAGGTCTTGTCCACACGCCGTGACTTGCTGCCGCTGGACATTGCCGAAGAGCTGGCCAAGCTGCAAGACCGTGTGCCGCCGTTCAGCTCGGACATCGCGGTGGCCACTATCGAGCGTGCCTTCCGCAGGCCGGTGGACTCGATTTTTGAAAACTTTGAGCGTGAGCCCGTGGCCAGTGCCTCGATCGCGCAGGTGCACTTTGCCACTTTGCGCAACAAGACAGGTGAGCTGCGCGAAGTGGCCGTCAAGGTTTTGCGTCCGGGCATGTTGCCTGTGATTCAAAAAGACCTGAGTCTGATGCGCATGATGGCCGGTTGGGTCGAGAACCTGAGCGCCGACGGCAAACGCCTCAAACCCCGCGAAGTGGTGGCCGAGTTCGACAAATACCTCAACGACGAGCTCGACTTGGTGCGCGAAGCGTCGAACGCCGCGCAGCTGCGCCGCAACATGGAAGGCCTCGATCTGGTGCTGATTCCCGAGATGATTTGGGACTATTGCCAGCCCGAAGTGCTGGTGATGGAGCGCATGCACGGCGTGCCCATCAGCCATGTGGACCGTTTGCGCGAAGCGGGCGTGGACATCCCCAAGCTGGCCCGCGATGGGGTGACCTTGTTTTTCACGCAAGTCTTTCGCGATGGTTTCTTTCATGCCGACATGCACCCTGGCAACATCCAGGTCAGCTTGGCGCCCGAGACCTTTGGCCGCTACATCTCGCTGGACTTTGGCATCGTCGGTACGCTGACCGAATACGACAAGGAATACCTGGCGCAGAACTTCACGGCCTTTTTCCGCCGCGATTACAAACGTGTGGCTGAGCTGCACATCGAGTCGGGCTGGGTGCCCACCGACACGCGCGTGGACGAACTCGAAGCTGCGATCCGTGCTGTGTGTGAGCCTTACTTTGATCGCCCACTGAAAGAAATTTCACTGGGCATGGTGCTGATGCGTCTGTTCCAGACTTCGCGCCGTTTCCATGTCGAGATCCAGCCTCAGCTGGTGCTCTTGCAAAAGACGCTGCTCAACATCGAAGGCCTGGGCCGCCAGCTGGACCCTGAGCTGGACCTGTGGAGCACGGCCAAGCCTTTCCTTGAGCAATGGATGCTCGACCAGATCGGCCCCAAAAAGCTGTGGGAAGAACTCAAGGCTCAAGCGCCGCATTACGCCAAGCTGCTGCCGCAGCTGCCCAGGCTTTTGCACGAGTACCTCAAGCAGCCGCGCCAAAGCGATGCACGCCAGCTGGAGCAACTCTTGGCCGAGCAGCGCCGCACCAACAAACTGCTGCAGACCTTGCTCTACATCGGCATGGGTTTTCTGGTCAGTCTGCTGGGCATGCAGGTTTGGGCCCATTTGCAGCTGTACTGATTTTTCGCTTCCCAAACAGGAGACATTGCCGTGTTGCTGACCCTCGTGATCGCCTACCTGCTGGTGACCATCGCGATTGGCCTGGTGGCTGCCAAGCGCGTGAAAAGCTCGGCCGACTTCGCCATCGCGGGTCGGCACTTGCCACTGGCCATGATCATCACCACCACCTTCGCCACCTGGTTTGGCTCGGAGACGGTGCTGGGCATCCCGGCCAAGTTCGTCAACAGCGGGCTCAACGGCGTGGTCGAAGACCCTTTTGGCGCGGGCAGTTGTTTGATTTTGGTGGGCCTGTTCTTTGCAGCCAAGCTCTACCGCATGACTTTGCTGACCATCAGCGACTACTTTCGTGAGCGCTATGGCCGCAGCGTGGAGGTGATCTGCTCGGTCATCATCATGGTCAGCTATCTTGGCTGGGTCTCGGCGCAGGTCACCGCTTTGGGCCTGGTGTTTAACGTGTTGTCGGACGGGGTCATCAGCATGCCTGTGGGCATGGTCATCGGGGTGGTGTCCATCCTGGCTTACACCTTGTTTGGCGGCATGTGGTCGGTGGCCATCACCGACTTCATCCAGATGATCATCCTGGTCTCGGGCTTGGCCATTTTGGCCGTGTTTGCGGGCCAGCAGGCCGGTGGGGCCGACAAGGTGCTGGCGCTGGCCGTGAGCCAGGACATGTTCAAGTTCTGGCCCGAGCCCAACTTCAAAGACATTCTTTTCTTTTTTGCCGCATCCATCACCATCATGTTGGGGTCAATTCCGCAGCAAGACGTGTTTCAGCGCGTCATGTCGGCCAACAGCGAGTTTGCGGCCACACGCGGTCCGGTCATTGGTGGCATTTGCTACATCCTGTTTGCCTTTGTGCCCATGTTCCTGGTCGTCAGCGCCATGATCATCATGCCCGAGCAAGCGGCCAAGCTGATCGCCGAAGACCCGCAAAGAGTCCTGCCCACCCTGGTCATGACGCAGATGCCGTTTGTCATGCAGGTGCTGTTTTTTGGGGCCTTGCTGTCGGCCATCAAGTCCTGCGCCTCGGCCACCTTGCTGGCCCCCAGCGTGACGTTTACTGAAAACATCTGGCATCAGTTCTTCCCGCACCAAAGCGACCAGCAAGAGCTCAAGGCCATGCGCATCACGGTGCTGGTGTTCAGCGTGCTGGTGCTGGCCTATGCCATTGCCATGCAGGGCACCTCGATCTACGAGATGGTCTCCGGGGCTTACCAAGTCACCCTGGTGGGGGCATTTGTGCCGCTGGCGTTTGGTCTGTACTGGAAAAAGGCCACCACCCAGGGGGCCTTGTTTGCCATCGTCATGGGCTTGCTGACCTGGTTGTTGTTCATGCTCACGCCTGCTGGCGAGGAATTCCCGGCCCAGCTGGCCGGGGTGCTGGCCAGTCTGGCGGGCATGCTGATCGGCTCTTGGGGCCGCCAAGCCATCCGCAACCAGCATGCCGGGCACCACAAATTGGTCGGGCTGGAATGAATCGGGTCTGAATCGGGCCTCAATCGGGTGTGGGGGGCTTGAACAGTCGCCCCCCGCCTATAATTGAGGGTTTTGAATTTTCAATCTGAAAAGAGCCCTCTTCATGCCCATTTACGCCTACAAGTGTGAGTCCTGCGGACATGCCAAGGATGTTCTGCAAAAAATCTCCGACGCCCCCCTGACCGATTGCCCGGCTTGTGGCGCGCCCAAGTTCAGCAAACAGCTCAGCGCCCCCGGCTTCCAGCTCAAGGGTTCGGGCTGGTATGCGACCGATTTCAAAGGCGGTGGCGGCGTCACCGGCGCAGCGGCGGCTTCCAGCCCCGCAGCGTCCGAGCCAGCGCCTGCTGCAAGCACCGACTCTGCCGCACCTGCTGCAGCTGGCGGCTGTGGCGCATCCTGCGCCTGCCACTGAGCCCCCACTGATCGCCCATCCATGAAAACACGCAGCTTCAAACAGTACTTCATCACCGGCCTGCTGGTGTGGCTGCCCATGGGCATCACCGTCTGGGTCCTGACCTGGCTGGTGGGCTTGCTGGATGGCATCTTTCTGGCCGTGCTGTACGCGGCCGACTCGCTGATCCCCGGCCTGCACAAAGTGGCCGAAGGCCTGCGTGGCGTGCCCGGTCTGGGCGTGATCCTGGTGGCCTTGGTCATTTTGGCAACCGGTGTGTTTGTGGCCAATATGTTTGGCCAATGGTGGTTGCGCAAATGGGATGGTCTGATGAACCGCATCCCTGTGGTGCGCACCATCTACACCAGCGTCAAGCAAGTGGCCGACACCTTGTTTTCTGGCAGTGGTAATGCCTTTTCCAAAGCGCTGCTGGTGCAGTACCCCCGCCAGGGTTCCTGGACCATCGCCTTTTTGACCGGCGCACCCGGTGGTGAAGTGGCCAAGCACCTGGACCAGTCCATGGTCAGCGTCTACGTGCCCACCACGCCCAACCCGACCTCGGGCTTCTTCCTCATGATGCCCAAGGCCGATGTGATCGAGCTCGACATGAGTGTCGATGACGCCCTCAAATACATCATCTCCATGGGTGTGGTCGTGCCCGGTGGCCCCGACGCCCTTCCTTCGGCTCAATCCTTGGTCACACAACAATCCTCGTGAATGGGGTGATCGCCAAGCGGCCGATGACTTCCTTGAATTTAGAAAGCAAAACAACATGTCCAACATGCGTTCCCACTACTGCGGTCTGGTGACCGAAGCCCTGACCGGCCAAACCGTGAGCCTGTGCGGCTGGGTCAACCGCCGCCGTGACCACGGCGGCGTGATCTTCATCGACCTGCGCGACCGCGAAGGCTATGTGCAAGTGGTGTGCGACCCTGACCGCCCCGACATGTTCAAAGTGGCCGAAGATGTGCGCAACGAGTACTGCGTGCAGATCAAAGGCGTGGTTCGTGCCCGCCCCGAAGGCACCACCAACGATGGCCTCAAGAGCGGCAAGATCGAAGTGCTGTGTCACGAGCTGATCGTGCTCAACGCGTCTGTCACGCCCCCTTTCCAGATCGACGAAGACAACCTGTCCGAGACGACGCGCCTGACCCACCGCGTGCTGGACCTGCGCCGTCCCTATATGCAAAACAACCTGATGCTGCGCTACAAAGTGGCGATGGAAGTGCGCAAGTACCTCGACGAAAACGGTTTTGTGGACATCGAAACCCCGATGCTCA
>JBEEJQ010000059.1:0-15271 GCA_041169105.1 Pseudomonadota bacterium
GTCCACCGCCTCGGCGCACAAGGACGCCAATTTGGCTTCCACGCCTTCCCGGCCCCACGCCAATGGATAGGTTATGTCCAGCACGTAACTGCGGAACTTGCCGTTGGTATGCGCTTCAATGTCGCGCACTTTGGCCATATCCGCAAAGTTCAATACCGGCTGGCTTACTTCCAGCCGCATGGGCGGATTGACCTGGTTGATGTCCAACAGGTTGGGCTTGGGACCGATGAAGGACACCAACGACATCACAATCGCTTCCCGAATCGGATCAATCGGAGGATTGGTCACCTGCGCGAACAACTGTTTGAAGTAGTTGTACAGGGGCTTGTTCTTGTCGCTCAACACGGCCAGGGGGCTGTCATTGCCCATGGAGCCAATGGCTTCTTCACCCGCGGTGGCCATGGGTGCGATCAGGAACTTCAAGTCTTCCTGGGTGAAACCAAAGGCTTGCTGGCGGTCCAGAAGGCTCACGCGGTCGTTCACACGCTTGGGCTCTACGCCGGTCACAATTTTGCTGAACGCGTCTTCTTTGCGGCGCTCGGCGAACTCCACATCATCGAGCTTGATGCGCAGGTTTTCTATCCACTGCTTGTACGGCTTGCTGTTGGCGAGGTTGGCTTTGAGTTCCTCGTCGTCAATCATGCGGCCTTGTTCCAGATCGATCAGGAACATCTTGCCCGGCTGCAGGCGCCACTTGCGCACGATCTTGTTTTCAGGAACGGGCAACACACCGGACTCGGAACCCATGATGACCAAGTCGTCATCGGTAATGCAGTAACGCGAGGGGCGCAGGCCATTGCGGTCCAGCGTGGCACCAATCTGGCGGCCATCGGTAAACACAATACTGGCCGGGCCGTCCCATGGCTCCAGCATGGCGGCGTGGTATTCGTAGAAGGCCTTGCGGCGCTCGTCCATGGTGGTGTGCTGCTCCCAGGGTTCGGGAATCATCATCATCACGGCCTGGCTGATGGGGTAGCCCGCCATCGTCAGCAGTTCGAGGCAGTTGTCAAAAGTGGCTGTGTCGGACTGACCGGCGAAGCTGATGGGGTACAGCTTTTGCAGGTCGGCAGCCAGCACGGGCGAAGACATCACGCCTTCGCGGGCCTTCATCCAGTTGTAGTTGCCCTTGACGGTGTTGATCTCGCCGTTGTGCGCCACATAGCGGTAAGGGTGAGCCAATGGCCACTCGGGGAAGGTGTTGGTGGAGAAGCGCTGGTGCACCAAGCCCAAAGCCGAGACACAGCGCTCGTCTTGCAGGTCCAGATAGTAGGTACCCACTTGATCCGCCAACAGCAGGCCCTTGTACACCGCGGTACGGCTGGACATGCTGGGGATGTAGTACTCGTTGCTGTGTGTCAGGTTCAGGGCCTGGATGGCGGCGCTGGCGGTCTTGCGGATCACGTAAAGCTTGCGCTCTAGCGCGTCTTGCACGATCACATCGGCGCCACGGCCAATGAAGATCTGGCGCATGATTGGCTCTTTTTCGCGCACGCGGGGCGACATGGGCATGTCGCGGTTCACGGGCACATCGCGCCAGCCCAAGACCACTTGGCCTTCGGCCTTGACAGCACGCTCGAGCTCTTGCTCGCAAGCCATGCGCGAAGCATGCTCTTTGGGCAAAAAGACGATGCCCACACCGTATTCACCGAATGGCGGCAGGTTCACGCCTTGCTTGGCCATCTCTTCGCGGTACAGCGCGTCGGGCAGCTGGATCAGGATACCGGCACCGTCGCCCATGAGCGCGTCCGCACCCACAGCACCCCGGTGGTCCAGGTTTTCAAGAATCTTGAGGGCCTGCGTCACGATGGCGTGGCTCTTTTGACCTTTGATGTGGGCGACAAAGCCAACACCGCAAGCATCGTGCTCATTGGCCGGGTCATACAGACCGGTCGTTTGGAAATGTTCTTTTTCAGCAGCCGTGGTCATGGCGCACTCCTAGGGTTTTTACGCAGGGGGTCGAGTTTAATGCACTGCAGCATCCATGCCAAGACAATTAATTGGGGTCAGATCCCAATTAATTTTTCTTTTCTCAAGCCGCCCAATTAATTAGGGACAGATTCAATTGGCCGCCTTTTTGAAAGGCCGCCCTGCCTTGCCTGGCAACAGGCGTCGCGTGGTGGATTGTTGCAGCTCACTCACAAAACCGGGCGAACCCAGGGCCCACCCCGACAAGGCACTGCGGGTGAGTTGTTCCTTGTCGGCCTGAACCAATCCGGTCTGCACCAGCTCAGCATAGGCCGCCTCGCGGGCGAACGGCGTGTTGCCCAAGCCCCAAAACAGGGCATGCGGCGTCACCAATTTGTCGCTCACCTGCCCAATACAGTGCCTGTGACTGGACCATTTGAAATCAGCCGGTTGGGTCACCATGCCCGCACGCACCGGGTTCAGATCGATGTACACCATGCACGCCAAAAGATAGCGCTCACTTTCAATTAAATTACTGCGGTAGCGCCCTTCCCATAAGGTGCCGGTCCGCTGGTGCCGCAAATTGAAGTAGCGCACATAACTGCGCCCGACCGCTTGCATGAGTTTGGGCAGACCTTCATCGGTTTCAGGCGTGGCGAGCAAATGCAGATGGTTGTCCATGATCACGTAGGCATGGATCGCCACTTTGAAAATCACCGCCTGCTCCCCCAGCAAGGCCAAGAGCTTCTCGCGATCTGCATCGTCCCGCACGATGGGCTGCCGATCGTTGCCGCGCTGAATGACGTGATGCGGGTAAGCGGCAACAGTGAGGCGGGGCTGGCGGGCCATGGAGAACTCCCGGAAGAAAACGCCAGTTTAATTGGGATCTGACCCCAATTAAATCAATACACACCTCAAAAAATAATTCTTTTGATGTAAAAATAATCTTTCCATTTGAGTTCGCATCAAACATCACAAGGCATCTCATGAAGAACACGTTCATCTCAGCCGTTTTTATCCTGTTGATGGGGTTACCAGCACTCAGCCAAGCCATGACCCTTGAACGGGTTAACAATGACCTTTATGCAACGGGTCCGACAATCGGTGAGGACTTTTTAAACTTCAAAGAGGCCTTTGCAAAAGGTGACGTACAGCGCTTGATTTTGGTGAACGGTCCTGGCGGCGATCTTTGGACGGGCATGCAAGTGGCCCGAATGGTGCAGGAGGCCAAAGTCAAAACTGTGGTGTCGGGCTCTTGCATGTCGGCGTGCTCGTTGATTTTCATGGGAGGACAAGAACGCGCATTTGGTTCGGGACACCTGCCACGCGTGACCATGATTGGCATTCATGGTGCGCACCACAAAGACAGCAAGCAAGTGAACCACCAAGCCATGCCGCAAATGTATGCCTTGTACAAGCAGCAAATGGGCGAGAAGTTCGATGCACCAGTCATCAACCAAGCGCTTTACGACATCAAAGATGCGTCTGGGTTTCTGCGCATCCGCGAATTGCAGCGCACACAGGAAAAGGACCGTACGCCCTGGTTTTGCTCTACAGGTCAAACACCTTTCGACCAGTGCCAACAGCACACAGGCAAGGACGCGTACTCGTTGGGTGTGGTGACTCAAACCGAAACTGTTGACTTGCTATTGCCGGCAAGCATGAAAATCAAACTTGGCTTTTTCGGCAAACCCCTTGACGCGCCGCCTCTGGACTTTCAGGAACGCGCAGACCAGCTGATTGACACTTTGTGCGAAGGCCAATTTCTGTGCAAAACCATCGGGGGCCGCACTTTTAACAATTACCTCAGTTCCAACCAAAACAAAGCCCTCGCCATCGGTTGGGGCAAAACAGGCTACGGCGTGCGCTGGGGCGATGACGAGCCGGGAACAGCCATGCTGAGGGCGCTGTACAGCTGCAACCACGCGAAAAACAACCCCAAACTCTGCCGCCTCGTCGCAGTCAATGACCATGAACTGCTTCCGCTTTACGATGAAAATAAAACTCAAAGTGCTGCATTGCTCGGCACGCTGAAAGACCCTGAACCCGCGCTCAGCCAGGCAGAGCGCGATGAACCGGGCAGCAACACCCCGTCGCGCTTGCGCACCGGCAACCACGTCACAGGCATGACCCCCAAAGCGCTAGATGGCATTCAACGCTGGGACACCGCCACGCTGGTCCAAGCACTGAAGCAAACCGAACGCCCTGTTGTCATCGATGCAGCGGCCTTCGGCCCAGTGATTCCCGGTGCGCTGAACCTCATCCACAGTGGCCTCGCCTTTGAAGATGCTCAACAAGAAGCCGCCTACGCCGAACGCTTTCGCCACATGCTGCTGGCCGCAGCCCCCAACTTGAACCAAGCCGTGGTGTTCTATTGCGCCAGCTCAGAATGTTGGCTCTCTGTGAATGCGGCGATGCGCGCACGTCTGCTGGGTTACACCCAGGTCATTTGGTACCGCGGCGGAATCAATGCATGGGTCAAAGCGGGTTTGCCCACTGTTGGACGCACGCCTGTGGCGGTACTTTACTGACCTCGCTCCCATGCGACAAACTGCCCAGCCTCGAGGGTTTAAGCTTGATGCATGAGAACAACATTACGCATCGGGACGGGTGCTGGCTATGCGGGCGACCGCATCCCGCCCGCAGTGGAGCTGGCCGAGAAGGGGCAGCTGGACTATTTGATTTTTGAATGCCTGGCCGAGCGCACGATTGCGCTGGCGCAGCTCGAACGCAGCCAACAACCCGAGCGTGGCTTTGACCCCATGTTGGCCGAGCGCATGCGGGCGGTGCTCAAAGCCTGCGTCGAAAACGGCACCCGCATCATCAGCAACATGGGGGCGGCCAACCCTTTGCAGGCTGGGCACGCGGTGCTGGCCATCGCGCGTGAACTGGGTCTGCCCCAGATCAAGATCGCCGTGGTGCTGGGCGACGATGTACTGACCATGCTGACAACCCAGCATCTGTCGCTGCCCGTGCTCGAATCAAGTCAGACCCTGGCCGATCTGCAGCCGCAACTGATCTCGGCCAACGCCTACCTGGGCGCTGAGGCTTTACTGCCCGCGCTGCAGTCCGACGCGCAGGTCATCATCACCGGCCGTGTGGCGGACCCTGCCCTGTTTCTCGCGCCCTTGGTCCACCACTTTGGCTGGGCGCTGGACGACTGGCCCCGGCTGGGCAAAGGCGTACTGGTCGGGCATTTGCTCGAATGCGCGGCGCAAATCACCGGCGGCTACTTTGCCGACCCGGGTTTCAAGGATGTGCCCGACATGGCGCATCTGGGTTTTCCGCTGGCAGAGGTAAGCGCCACGGGCGATGCAGTCATCACCAAGGTCGCGGGCTCGGGCGGTTGCGTCACGGTGGCCACCTGCACCGAACAACTGCTTTATGAAATCGAAAACCCTGCCCGCTACCTGCAGCCCGACGTGGTGGCCGACTTCTCGCAAGTGCAGCTCACGCAGATCGGCACCGATCGCGTGCAGGTCACGGGCGGCCACGGCAGCCCACGCACCGACACGCTGAAAGTCACCGTGGGTTACCGCGATGGCTTCATCGGTGAAGGTCAAATCTCTTATGCAGGCCCTGGCGCGCAAGCACGCGGGCAGCTGGCACTCGATCTGGTGCGGGCTCGGCTGGCCGATGCGGGCTACAAGGACTATGAAGGTCGCTACGACCTGATCGGTGTCAACGCCATCGCAGGCGAGCCCATCACCACCACAGAGCCGACCGAAGTCCGCGCCCGCGTGGCGCTGCGCGTGCCCACGCAGCGCCAGGCCCAGCATGTGGCGCATGAAGTCGAAGCGCTTTACCTCAACGGCCCCGCTGGCGGCGGCGGTGCCACACGCTCGGTGCGCGAAGTGATCGCCGCGGCCGCGGTGCTGATGCCCCGTGACGCGGTGCACACCAGCACCGTGCTGCTCAACGCCGAAGGACACTGACATGCTGCTGCGCGACATCGCCCACACCCGCACCGGAGACAAAGGCAACCGCTCCACCCTGTCGGTGATTGCCTACGACAAAAAAGACTTTGCGCTGCTGGAAAAAGAGCTCACGCCCGAGCGGGTGCAGCAGCACTACGCGGGCATCGTGCACGGCCCGGTCGAGCGCTACAGCTTGCCCCAATTGGGCGCACTCAACTTCGTCATGCACAACGCCCTGGGTGGCGGGGTCACCCGCTCGTTGGCGCTGGACGCCCACGGGAAATGCCTGAGTGCCAAACTGCTGAGCCTTGTGATTGAATATTGATCAGTACGCTGAAATGTTGGCGCGAAGTCACGCCGTAGGTCGAGGCTTCAGCCCCGACAAGGCAAAACTGAGCACCCGCCCGTGTCGGACCTGAAGGTGCCGACCTACAACATCCTTGAAGATTGAATTGTTCACTGGACTGAATCCATCAGCCCCCCTTGAATCAGGAACGCCTCATGAAAAACACCCGTCTCGCCGCCTTGCTGGCCACTGCCCTGATGGCCACGGCCAACGTTCACGCCCAAAGCTACCCCAGCAAACCCATCAAGGCCATCGTGCCCTTTGCGGCCGGCAGCGCCACCGACCAGATTGGCCGCGCTTTTGCGCAAAAGATGTCCGAGCAACTGGGCCAGCCCATCGTCATCGAGAACAAGGCCGGGGTGAACGGCATGCTGGGCGCGGACGCCGTGGCCAAGTCTGCCCCTGATGGCTACACCCTGATGGTCGGCACCAACAGCACCAACGCAGCACTCAAGAGCCTGATGAAAAAGCTACCCTACGACCAGGACACGGCTTTTGCCCCCATCGGCTACTTGGGCTCGGTGCCCCTGATCATCACGGTCAACAACGAGGTGCCCGCCACAACCCTCAAGGAGCTGGTCGCCCTGGCCAAGGCCAAACCGACACAACTCACATTCGCCAGCGCCAGCACATCGCAACGCGTTTCAACCGAAGTGCTGATGAGCATGTCGGGCATCCAGATGACGCATGTGCCCTACAAGAGCGGCCCTGCCGCCATGACCGACCTGATCGGCGGGCAAGTGAATTTGTTCTCCGCTGACTTTGCGGTGACATTGCCGCAAGTCAAAGCGGGCAAGATCCGTGGCCTGGCCGTCACCTCCATGCAGCGTTCCAAGGCCATCCCCGAGCTGCCGACCGTCAACGAAGCTTTGGGCCTGAAAGACTACGAACTGATCGCCTACTTTGCGATGTTCGCGCCGGCAGGCACCCCGGCCGATGTGATCGCCAAGCTCAACAAAGCCCTGAACGCCGCAGCCAACGACAAGGACATTCAGGAGAAATTCTCAGCCATCGGCTTTGAAACCAGCCCTGGAACGCCCGAAGCGCTGGCCCAGCGCAACAAGGCCGAAACCGCCAAGTGGGCCAAAGCGATCCGGGACGCGAAGATCGAAGCGGAATAAAACCGCTCAGGCAGGCGTCAAATCGAGGGCTGGGTACCGGTGCTTGAGCATGGTTTCCAGCCCAAACTTCTTGAGCAGCGCCTGCAACCGCTCAGCCGCTGAACGCTTTTTCTGGCCGGTGTACTTGGCCAGAATCAGCTCGTTTTTCATCGAGTGCTCCCAACCGACCAGCTCGGTCACGGTGACCGAGTAACCCTGTGACTCCAGGTACAGGCAACGCAGCACATTGGTGAGCTGACTGCCCACTTCGCGGGTGTGCAGCGGGTGACGCCAGAGTTCAGCCAGCGGCGTGCGCTGCAGGTTCAGCGCCTTGTTCTGGTTGAGCGCCCGGGCCAGCTCGGCCTGACAGCAAGGCACCAGCACCATGTACTTGGCTTTCTTTTGCAAGCCAAAAGCGATGGCGTCGTCGGTCGCGGTGTCGCAGGCGTGCAGCGCGGTGACCACGTCGATCTGCTCGGGCAGCTCGGCGCTTTGGGTGGATTCGGCCACGCTCACATTCAAAAAGCGCATTCGCTCAAAGTGCAGCCGCTCGGCCAGCGCTTTGGACGACTCGACCAGTTCGCTGCGGGTTTCGATGCCGTAGATCGTGCCTTGGCCCAAAGCTTTGAAAAACAGGTCGTAAATGATGAAGCCCAAATACGACTTGCCTGCGCCATGGTCGGCAAGGGTCGGCCCGCTGTCGCTGGCGGGCAGCTCCAGCAACAGTTTTTCAATGAACTGGAACAGGTGATACACCTGCTTGAGCTTGCGGCGCGAGTCCTGGTTGAGCTTGCCCTCTCGCGTGAGGATGTGCAATTGCTTGAGCAGCTCGACCGACTGGCCGGAGCGCACTTCGGGCGGCAAGGCTTGGCTGTCCACAACCGGTGTTTTTTTCTTCATGGCGTGGCTCCCACATCCAACTTGTTCCAGCCATCCAAGCCCAGCTTTTCCATCGTCGCCATATTGGTCTCGTAAATCATCTCGGCTTCAGGGAAAGCCTCCACCGCCCGGTCGATGCTGGCTTCGCGGATCAGGTGCAGCGTGGGGTACGGCGAGCGGTTGGTGTGGTTGGTGATGTCGTCGGGCTCGGTGTCCGCGAACTGGAAATCCGGGTGAAAGCTCGCGATCTGGAATTCACCTTCCAGGTCCAGCTCCTGCAAGACGCCATCGGCTTCATCCAGAAAATCGTTGAAGTCCAGAAAGTCGCGCAGCATGTGCGGCACGATCAGCAGCACGGTCTCGCGCTCTTCGGCGGGCAAGGCGGCCAACGCCTGCAATTGTTCGATCAGCTCGTCGCGCAAGCCTTCGAGGCCCTTGGCTTGGCTCACGGCGTAATGGATCTGGCCCTTCACGTGCGGGGCTTTGGCAAAGGGGCAAAGGTTCAGGCCGATCACGGCGCGTTCGAGCCAACGCACGGTGTCGGCAATCTCGATCGGAGGGGTAGGAGAAATCTCGGTCATGCGTGGATTGTGCCTGTGCGGCGCAAGCCCTCAGACACCTCACTGAAACACCTTACTCAAACGCTTTGACGCGCCAACAAGCGCCCAGCCCGCCAGGCCAGCACCGCGCCCGCCACGCAGCAACCCACCGTGACCAGCGGCGTGAATTGCCAACCGCCAGCACGCGCCGCCACAGCGGCCACCACGGGCGGTCCCACAAACTGGCCCAAGGCCGACATCTGCTGCACCCAGCCCACGGTGGTGGCCACCTGCTGCTCACCGGGGGCCAGTCGCACCGCCAGGCTGAACAAGGTGCCCGGCACCAAGCCACCCACGCCCGAGAACAAGAGCACCCCGGCAAAACGCAACCAAGGCAGGCCTTCGGTGAAAGTGGCAAAGGCCAGCGTGCTGCCCAGCGCCATGCCAGCAAAGCCCAGCCACAAGGTCGAGCGCGGTGCCCAGCCTCGCAGCAACAAGCGGCCCGAGGCCATGTTGCCCGCCATATTGACGGCCGCGGCCAGCGCCGTGAGCACGCCCAGCAGCGCACCGCCCACTCCTGCCGCCGCGTAGATAGACGGCAGAAAACCCACCACCGCCAACCACTGGCCCGAATACATGCCAAAGGTCAGCGCCACCAGCCAGGGGCCGGGCGCGCGCAAGGTCAGGCGCAAACGCGTCCACGCGCCCTGCCCTGCGTGGGCCACGTCGGCGGGTGGGTCTGCAGGCACAGCGCGGTACAGCCAAAGCGCCATGGCCAACGACACCGCCGCAAACAGCCACCACCAAGCGCCCCAACCCCAAGCCGGGATGAACAGAGGCCCGAGCAACAAGGCCAGCGCCGTGCCCGTGGGCATGTAAGCGCCCCACACACCCAACATGCCAGGCAGTTGCGCAGGCGGCACCAAGCGGCGAATCAAGGCAGGCGCAGGCAAGGCCACCAGCAAAAAGCCCAGGCCTTCGATGGCCCGCAATACGAGCAGCGCCGTCACCGACGTGGCAAAGCCCCCCAGACCGCTGGCCAGCGCCAGCAGGCACAGGCCACGTACCATGCTGCGCTTGAGCCCCATGCCATCGGCCAGCAGCCCCATGAACACGGCCAGGCTCAGGCCTGCGACCTGCACGGTGGACAACAAAAAGCCCGACTGCACCAAGGTGAGGCCCAGCTCGGCCTGCAAGGCGGGCAAAGCGGGTGGGAGCTTGCCCACCTGCAGGGCCGCCACGCCGCCTGCCAACACGACGATCCAGGCGGCGCGGTATTGGCTGCGTTCAGTCATGGCATCGGCCGTGAAATGTGATGGTGGAGAGGCAACGGTCGGCGGCTGTTCCTGGCGCTTGTCGGACCTGAAGGTGCCGACCTACAAAAATCTCATTCACAGCAGCTTGCGCCCAGTCAGGCGTTCGTGTTCACGCAGGGCAAAGCGGTCGGTCATGCCGGCGATGTAGTCGGCCACGGCGCGGTGGCGGTCTTCGCGAGCGGCGAACTCGGCGCGCATCTCCTGCGGTTGCGCGATGTAGGCGGCAAAGAGTTCATGCACCGCCTGTTGGGCCTGGCCCATCATCTGCATCACCTGCGGGTGTCGGTACAGGCTGGCGAACAGGAATTTCTTGAGCTCGCCCGAGCGGGTTTTCATTTCGTCAGAAAAGCGCACCAGCGGTCCGGCCAGCCGGGCTTCGTCGGCGGTTTGCACGCCCGCTTCGGCAATGGCCGCACGGGTGGTGTCGATCACGTCGTAGACCTGATCACTGAGCATGCGGCGCGTGCTCTCGTAAAGCCAGCGGCGCGGTTTGTCCTGGAGCTGCGGGTGCTCGGCCTGCGCTTGCAAGCGGTAGCGGTCGAACAGCGGCACTTCTTGCATCTGATCCAGCGAGATCAAGCCCGAGCGCACACCATCATCGATGTCATGGGCGTTGTAGGCGATCGCATCGGCCAAGTTGCACAGCTGCGCCTCCAGGCTGGGCTGGGTGCGGTCAATGAAGCGCCGTGCCACGCCACCAGGCTCTTGCGCTTCGATGGCCTCAGCGTTCGTGCGCGAGCAATGCTTGAGGATGCCTTCGCGGGTCTCAAAGCTCAGGTTCAACCCATCAAACTGGGGGTAACGCTCCTCCAGCGTGTCCACCACACGCAGGCTTTGCAGGTTGTGCTCAAAGCCGCCGTGCCCGGCCATGCATTCGTGCAAAGCATCTTGCCCGGCGTGGCCAAAAGGCGTGTGGCCCAGGTCATGCGCCAGCGCAATGGCTTCCACCAAGTCTTCGTTCAGGCCCAAGGCCCGCGCAATCGAGCGGCCCAGTTGCGCGACTTCGAGCGAGTGCGTGAGCCGTGTGCGAAACAAATCACCTTCGTGGTTCAGGAACACTTGGGTCTTGTAGACCAAGCGGCGGAAAGCCGTGGAATGGACGATGCGGTCGCGGTCGCGCTGAAATGCGTTGCGCGTGGGTGCAGGTGGCTCGGCAAAGCGGCGGCCACGGGTTTGAAATGGATCGCATGCCAACGCTGACAAGCTGCCCGTATCTGCAACGGCCTGCGGCGACAGCAAGGTGAGCCTGTCCATGGGCTCAGGCACAGCAGGCGTTGATCACATCCCGCACCATGTCATCGGGCGCACCGCAAACCGTCGCCTGTCCGGGGCCGTCGATGACGACGAATTGGATATCACCGCCCACGGACTTCTTGTCCAGGCGCATGTGTTCGATGTAGTCAAGCGCATTGTCGTCGGCACGCAGCACCGGGCCACGCACGGGCAAACCCGCCCGCTCGATCAGCGCTTTGAGGCGTGCCACAAATGCCACATCGACTTTGCCCAAGCGCTGCGACAGCTCGGCCGCCATGACCATGCCGCAGCCCACGGCTTCGCCGTGCAGCCAGACGCCAAAGCCCAAGCCCGCCTCGATGGCGTGGCCGAAGGTATGGCCAAAGTTGAGGATGGCGCGCAGGCCCGCTTCGCGCTCGTCCTGCCCGACCACCCAGGCCTTGATCTCGCAGCTGCGCTTGACGGCGTGCGCCAGCGCTTGCGGCTCACGCGCCATGAGCGCCGCGATGTTCGCCTCGATCCAGGCCAAAAAATCCATGTCGGCGATCGGGCCGTACTTGATGACTTCGGCCAGGCCCGCGCTCAGTTCGCGCTCAGGCAAGGTCTTGAGGGTGTCCAGGTCACACACCACGCGCACCGGCTGGTAGAAGGCACCGATCATGTTCTTGCCCAGCGGGTGGTTGATGGCGGTTTTGCCGCCCACCGACGAGTCCACCTGCGACAACAGCGTGGTGGGCACCTGCACAAAGGGCACACCACGCATGTAGCTGGCGGCGGCAAAGCCGGTCATGTCGCCGATCACCCCACCGCCCAGCGCAAACAGCACCGTCTTGCGGTCGCAGCCCTTGGCCAGCAGCGCGTCAAAAATCAGGTTCAGGGTCTGCCAGTCCTTGTGCGCCTCGCCATCGGGCAGCACCACGGTGTGGATCTGTTTGTAGTGCGGGCTGAGCGCGGCGCGCAAAGCGGCTTCATACAGCGGCGCGATGGTGTCGTTGGTCACGATCATGGCCGCCTGGGCTTTGGGCAAGCCTGCCCAAGTTTCGGCGCGGCCGATCAGGCCCTGGCCAATGTGGATGTCGTAACTGCGGTCGTCCAGCGAAATGGCGACCTGTTCAAGGGAAAGGGTGGTCTCTGGCATAGCCCTCAAGTGTAGGGCTTTGACATGACGCTCAGCTGGCAGCCTGGGGGGCGGGGCTCTCGGGCTTGGCGGGCAACTGGCCCGACAGTTCGAGCTGCATGATGATCATGTTGACCAAGGTCGCCACCGAGGGGCGACCCGTGTCGATCACGTGGTGGGCGGTTTCGCGGTACAGCGGATCGCGGGCCTCAAACAAGGCGCGCAAACGCCCCATCGGGTCGTCCACCTGCAGCAGGGGGCGGCCGGTGTCGTGGCGCACGCGGCGGTAAACGTCTTCCGGGGCCGAGCGCAGGTAGATCACATGACCGCGCTCGTGCAAGTGGCGGCGGTTGACTTCGCGCAAAACTGAACCGCCACCGGTGGCCAAAACACCTTGGTGGTGTTGGCTCAGGTCGTCCAGCACTTGCTGCTCGACATCCCGGAAGCTGTCCTCGCCTTCGCGGGCGAAAAATTCCCTGATCGAACAACCCAAACGGTCTTCAATCACATGGTCGGAATCCACAAAAGGCAGGCCCAATCGGCGTGCCAACTGCCTGCCGATGGTGGTTTTGCCCGAGCCCGGAAGGCCCACGAAGATGATGCTCAAAAGAAAATCTCACACTGGAAGTTCGGCCTGCCGCAGCGACAAATGGGCCAGCCGAAAGAGGCCTCAAGTGTATTCGACCGGGCAGCACTGCCGCCTGCGGCGCTCAACGCGCTGGCGTGGTGGCCAGATCGGTCACCACCCGAGGCGTCAAGAAAATGAGCAACTCCGATTTGCGCCGGGTCTGGTTGCGGTTTTTGAACAACCACCCCAGGCCCGGCACATCGCCCAGACTGGGCAGCTTGGCTTCGTCGTTGCGGTCGGCGTCTTCGTAAATGCCGCCCAGCACCACCGTGCCGCCATCGTCCACCTGCACCTGGGTTTTGACGTGCTTGGTGTTGATCGCAAATCCTGCAGGGGTCAGCTGCCCCACGCTGTCGCGGTTGACGTCCACATCGAGCACCACCGCCCCCTCGGGTGTGATTTGCGGGGTGACCTCCAGCTTGAGGTTGGCCTTGCGGAAGGTGATGGCCGTCACGCCAATCCCCGACGAGGTCTGATAGGGCAGCTCGGTGCCTTGCTCAATCAAGGCCTTGGTCTGGTCGGCCGTGACGACGCGTGGGCGCGAGACGACCTTGCCCCGGCCATCAGCCTCCAGGGCGGAAATTTCCAGATTGATGAACCGGTCTGCCGCTGCGTTGAACAGCGACACGGCAAAACTCGAGGGCACATTGAGCGTTTGACCGGCCTGGCCTGCTGGCAAATTGACCTGGTTGCCGGTGACAACCCCTGCGCCGGTCGTGGCGTTGGTGGCCCCCAGCTGGCTGTTTTTGCTTACAGCGCCCACACCCCAGCGCACGCCCAGTGACTGTCCAAACTGGTCATCGGCCTCGACGATCTGCGCCTCGATCAGCACTTGGCGCACAGGCACATCCAGCTTCTGGATCATCTGCCCCACTTCGGCCAGACGGGCGGGCACGTCCATGATGAAAAGTTGGTTGGTGCGCGGTTCGGCCAGCGCCGTGCCACGGGCGCTGAGCCAGCGCGATGCAGGCGCCCCAGCACCAGCGCCGCCCACCAGCCGCTGAACCACCTCGGTGGCGCGGGCGTATTTCAGTTGCAAGGGCAGCATCTGCAAGGGACTGACCGCTTCGAGGGCGGACTGGGTTTCCAGCTGCTTTTTTTCGCGCAAGGTCCATTCGTCACGCGGGGCCACCCACATCACCCGCCCCTCGCGGCGCGAAGCCAGGCCCTTGGACTCCAGAACCACACCCAAGGCCTGCACCCAGGGCACGTCCACCAAGCGCACCGACAACTGGCCACTGACCGCGTCGGACACCACCAGGTTCAGTCCGGTGAATTCGGCAAACACCTGCAACAAGGCGCGGATGTCGATGTTCTGAAAGTTCAAGCTGATGGGCGTGCCATCGGCCGTGACCGTCGATTGCACAGCCGGGCTGGCACCGTCGAGGTGGATGACCGGGTGCGGCGCTTGCGCACATGCCGCGCTGAACACCATGAGGGCTGCCAGGCCAGCGCTCGCCTGGGTCCCATGTCTGTGCTTCATCGTCCGCCTCCTGTCCAACCGAGTTCGACTTGTTGCCCCTGTGGCGTGCGCAGCATCACCCCCTCACGCCGGATGACCGCGACCTTGTGACCTTCCTGAGAAACCCGCTGCCCCAACTGCACCGGCACCCACAGCGCACCGACACCCAGCACCGCTCGCCAATGCGCCCCTTGCTGCCAAGTGCCCAGCAAGCGGATGCGCTCGACAGGCCAGCTCAACGGGTCATCGCTCAGCGCGGGGTTGGCCACAGACATAGGAGAAGGCACAGGAGCAGGCAATGGCCGCACTTCCTGGCTCGCCGTCAAGGCAAAGACCTCGGTCCCGGCATGCGGCCCCTGTGCAGTGCGCAAGCCCCTGCGCTCACCCGGTGGCCAGGTCAGGGGCTGTGTGGCGTCGGGCTTGAACCACATACGCAAGACCACATCCAGCTGAACGCCTGGCGTCTGCGCCAGGGGCACCACGCTCATGCGCTCCATCGACAACACAGGACCTGACTCGGTGAGAATTTGCCAAGCCTGCACCCAATCGGCATAAGCCCCCGTCATCCGAATCGCCACCGTTTTGCTTTGCAAGGATCCCCTCATGGCATCTGGCATGGCACGCAGCGATGCCACTTGCAAACCCTGAGCCATCAAAAACTGCCTCAACTCCATTCCCAAGTCTGCTGCCAACCGCCCGGGCAAACGCCTCCAAAGGGAGCCAGCCGCTTGCGCCAAGGGGTCCTGCAGATCGGGCAAGGGCGTCGCAACCCCTGAACTTGGCATTTGCGCCTGAGCTGCCTGCAGGGCATGCAGAGCTTGGTCATGTG
>JBEEJQ010000060.1:0-15221 GCA_041169105.1 Pseudomonadota bacterium
CGTGCAGACGAAAAAAAACCCCATGGCTGGGGCTTTTATCAGACCCGGCGAACCGGGTGTGGGCGAATCAGGCGACGCGCTTGAGCATCTCGATGCCGACTTTGCCGGCTGCGATTTCGCGCAGGGCGGTCACGCCGGGCTTGTTCTTGCTCTCGATCTTGGCGGTGTGGCCTTGGCTCAGCATGCGAGCGCGGTAGGTGGCAGCCAGAACCAGTTGGAAGCGGTTCGGGATCTGTTCCAGGCAATCTTCAACGGTGATGCGGGCCATGGTGTGTTCCTTCAGGATTAGGCGATGTGGAGTGCTGCAAATGTGTCAGCACGGGCTCGTCGCTGGGCGATGTATTTGAGCCTTTGGGCATGAACGATGGCTTTGAGGTCAAACAAAGCGCGTTCAAAGACTTCGTTGATTATAACGAAGTCGAATTCTTTGGCCTGGGCCAGCTCGACGGCGGCGTTTTTCAGGCGCAGCTCAATGATGTCTGGCGCATCTTCACCGCGGCGCTCCAGACGCGAGCGCAACTCTTCCCAGCTGGGCGGCAAGATGAAAATCAGCACTGCGTTGGCATACATCTGCTTGATCTGGATGGCACCCTGGTAGTCGATCTCCAGCACCACATCCGAGCCTTGAGTCATGCGCTCTTCGATCATCTTTTTGGACGTGCCGTAGCGCTGGCCATGCACATTGGCCCACTCCACAAAGGCGTCGGCCAGCACCATGGCGTCAAACTCCTGGTGCGAAGCGAAGAAGTACTCGCGGCCATGCTTTTCCTGGCCACGGGGTGCGCGGGTGGTGTGCGACACCGAAGGGTGCACGCCCGAGTCCAGCTCCATCAGGGCTTTGACCAAACTGGATTTGCCCGCCCCGCTGGGGGCAGCCACGACAAAGAGGTTTCCTGGGTATTCCATGTTCGGGGTCTTTATTCGATGTTTTGGACTTGCTCGCGCATTTGCTCGATCAGCACCTTCATGTCCACAGAAATGCGGGTCATCTCCAGCACGGCCGACTTGGAGCCCAGGGTGTTGGCTTCGCGGTGCAGTTCCTGGATCAAAAAGTCCAAGCGCTTGCCGATGTCGCCGCCCTTGGTGAGCAGGCGAGAGATCTCGTCCAGGTGCGAGCGCAGGCGAGTCAGCTCTTCGGCCACGTCGATGCGGATGGCAAAGGCGGTGGCTTCGGTCAAGGCGCGGTCTTGGGCGGTTTCGGGCAGGTGGTTGCCATCGGCCAGGGCCATGGCGTCTTTCCAGCGGTCCAGAAAGCGCTGGCGTTGCTGCTCGACCAATTGGGGCACCAAGGGGCCAGCCAATTCAGCCAGTGCGCGCAGCTGGCCAATGTGGCCTTGCAGCATCTCGGTCAGGCGGGCGCCTTCGCGGGCACGGGCTTCGCGCAGGGCGTCAATCGCTTGGGTGGCCACTTGCATCCAGGCCGCTTCGTCAGGTGCCGCCTGGCTGTGGCTGCCGGCGCTCATGCGCAGCACATCGGCCACACTCAGTTCCCGGGCCTTGGGCAGCCAGTCCTGAATTTTGTCTTGCAGGGCGGCGATTTTTTGCAGGGTCTGGTGATTGGGTGCTTGCAGGGCAGCACCATCGGCGCTGTCTTGGCTGGCGCGGACTTCGACCTTGCCGCGCTTGATGTGCCGGGTGATCAGTTCGCGCAGACCGGGTTCGAGCTGGCGCAGCTCTTCGGGCAGGCGAAAACTCAGGTCCAGAAAGCGGCTGTTGACCGAGCGGATTTCGAGCCCCAGGCGGGTGGCGGGGGCCGTGCTGGCCGAGGTCTCCCCGTCCACAAGCGGCGTGCTGTGCTGCACGCTGGCGTAGCCGGTCATACTGTAAACTGACATTGAACTGGTTCCTTCGCGCCGCAGGCCGAACACCGGCTTGGGGCAATTGCCTTGGGCAGGCCCTCGCAGGGCTTGGCAATGCATGAAACAGGCCATTATCGCAAACTCGCCCGGCACCTTTGCCTGAGGCGACATCACACCACCTTCTGAAGAACAACATATGACAACTTACGCCCGCTCCGGTCGTGCCACCGATGCTTTGCGCCCTGTGCGCATCACCCGTGGCTACACCATCCACGCCGAAGGCTCGGTGCTGATCGAGTTTGGCCAGACCCGCGTGCTGTGCACCGCCTCGGTCGAAGAGAAGGTACCCGGCCACAAAAAAGGCAGCGGCGAAGGCTGGGTCACGGCTGAATACGGCATGTTGCCCCGCGCCACCCACACCCGGGGTGACCGCGAAGCGGCTCGCGGCAAGCAAAGCGGGCGCACCCAAGAAATCCAGCGCCTGATCGGCCGCTCGCTGCGTGCGGTGTTCGATTTGAAGAAGCTCGGTGAGCGCACCATCCACCTCGACTGCGATGTGTTGCAAGCCGACGGCGGCACTCGCACCGCCAGCATCACCGGCGCTTTTGTCGCCGCGCAAGATGCGGTGGCGTGGCTCATGGCCACGGGCAAGCTGCAAGAGTCGCCCATCATCGACCGCGTGGCGGCCATCTCGGTGGGCCTGAAAGACGGCACCGCCTTGCTGGACTTGGACTACCCCGAAGACTCGGCCTGCGACACCGACATGAACGTGGTGATGACCGGTGCAGGCAACTTTGTGGAAGTGCAGGGCACCGCCGAGGGCGTGGCCTTTACCCGTGTGGAAATGGACCGCATGCTGGCGCTGGCTGAAAAAGGCATTGCGCAATTGGTGCGCTTGCAGACCCAAGCACACGACGAGCCCAAGACCTTGACCTTCAGCGCCTGAACATGAAGATCGTCCTCGCCTCCAACAATGCGGGCAAGCTGGCCGAGCTGCAAACCATGTTCGCGCCGCTGAACATGACCTTGGTGCGCCAGTCCGAGCTGAACATCCCCGAAGCCGAAGAGCCGTTTCGCACCTTTGTTGAAAACGCTTTGGTCAAAGCCCGCCACGCTTCGCAGTTGAGTGGCTTGCCAGCTTTGGCTGACGATGCCGGTTTGTGTGTGGACGCCTTTGGTGGACAGCCCGGTGTGGATACGGCCTATTACGCCACCCGCTTTGGTTACCCCAAAGGCGATGACAACAACGTGACCGCTTTGCTGGAGCAGATGCAGGGCATGGATCAGCGCCGTGCGGCCATGGTCAGCACACTGGTGGCGGTGCGCAGCGCCGACGATCCGGAGCCTTTGATTGCTGTGGGCCGTGTGGTGGGCGAGATCGCCCGTGAACGCTTGGGCAGCAATGGTTTTGGCTTTGACCCGATCATGTTCATCCCTGAATTTGGCAAGACCTTTGCCCAGTTGCCGGTAGAAGTCAAAAACGCCAACAGCCACCGGGGCCGCGCAGCGCAAGCCATGCTGGCCTTGATGCGCGAACGCTGGTTGGACGGCGCTGCCGCATGAATCCGCTGGATCCGGTTCACGCCATGCGCCCGGGCGTGTTGCAGCTCAACGCCTTGCCGCCGCTGTCGCTGTATGTGCACCTGCCTTGGTGCCTCAAAAAGTGCCCGTACTGCGATTTCAATTCGCACGAGTTCCGATCGGGTGACGATGCGTCGTCCATGCAGGACGCCTACATCAACGCTTTGTTCGCCGATCTGGAAGCGAGCTTGCCCTTGATCTGGGGGCGCAGCATCCAGACGGTTTTTTTGGGCGGCGGAACGCCCAGTTTGTTCGACCCCGAAGCCATCGATCGCTTGGTGGGCGGCATCCGTGCCCGCGTCCGCTTGGCCCCCGATGCTGAAGTGACCATGGAGGCCAACCCCGGCACTTTTGAAAAAGACCGCTTCAAGGCATTCCGCCAAGCGGGCATCACCCGTTTGTCGATCGGTGTGCAGAGTTTTGACAACGCGCACCTGAAGGCCCTGGGCCGTGTGCACGACCGCGATCAGGCCTTGGCCGCTGTGACCGAAGCGGCGCAGGTGTTTGATACCTTCAATTTGGACCTGATGTACGCCTTGCCCGGCCAGACGCTGGCCGGCTTGACGCAAGACATTCAGACTGCGCTGGCCTTTGCGCCACCGCACATTTCGATCTACCACCTGACGATCGAGTCCAACACGGTCTTCGCCAAATTTCCACCGACCTTGCCCGAAGACGATCTGGCCTACGAGATGATGGACCGGATCACCGAGATGACCTCGGCACAAGGCCTGTCACGCTATGAAGTGTCCGCCTACGCCAAGCCTGGCCATCAGTGCGCCCATAACCTCAACTATTGGCAGTTTGGCGATTACCTGGGCATAGGCGCAGGTGCTCACAGCAAGTTGAGCTTTGCGCACCGGGTGGTGCGTCAGGTGCGTTACCGTGAGCCTGCGCTGTACATGCAGCAGGCCATGAAGGGGGAGCCTGTCACGCAAAACACCGAGGTGTCCCGCCAGGACTTGCCCTTTGAATACATGCTCAACGCCTTGCGCTTGCGTGAAGGTTTTGTCTTGAGTGATTTTGTCGATCGCACGGGTTTGGCGATGACCAGCATTCAAAAAGGCTTGCAAGAAGCTGAGCGGCTGGGCTTGATTGACCGTGATTTGCACCGCGTGTGGCCCACGGACCGGGGCTTTGATTTCCTGAGCGACCTTCAGGCGCTGTTCTTGTCCGAATCAGCGGATCTTTGAATTGCTTGAGGGCGATTTGAGCAGGCCCAACAAGCCTTTGAAGGCATAAAGCATCAACAAGGCGCCCACCGCATCGCCAATGAACATGGGCCACAGGTCCACCCACAGATTGATGCTGTTGTGGTCGCGCAGCCACCAACTCAACTGGTGCAGCACAGCGTTGCAGGCGGCATAAATCAGGGTGAACTCCATCAATTTCACGGTGGTCAGCTCTTGCAGGTGAAGGCCAAATCTTTCACCTTGATCGAGCACTTTCATGACCAGCCAAGGGGTGAATCCGGAAACCACGCCGTTGAGCAAAGTCATGACATAAGGCGAGGTTTCAGAGCCAGTAATGTCAATGAACCAGGTGCCCAACATGATGCCGATGCTGGCCGGCAGACCCATGATCAGGACCAAAATGACACGAAAACCTGCTGGCAGAAACACCCAATTCACGCCCTGTCGGTATTCCAAGCCGGAAAACACCCAGTTGTTCACATGGAAAAAGCCGACGAACAGCACGGCACTGCTCAAAACCAGTGCAGCCGTTTCAATCAGTATTCTGAGGCTGGGTTTCATGCCGCCAGGTTTTGCTGAACCTGTTGCATGGACTGGCCGAGGTGGCCGAAATACTCCAAGGTGCGTGGCGTAGGAATCAGGAACTTGGCGCGGCGGTCGCCATCCTGATTCAGGGTGCCGAGCATGTCTTTTTCACGCAGGCGGGTGATGCGTTTGTGCAGCGTGGCTGGAGAACCCAGCTGGCTCAGACCGATGGCTTCACGCACCGTCATGGGACTGTTTTCATGCCAACGCAGCACCACCGCTTCGAGCAAGGCGCGTTCATTGGCATCCATTTCCATGCCTTCCGGCAAGGCTTGAACCACCCGTGCCAATTGCAGGAAACGCAGATAGGCAGATGCCAGAGGACTGTTGTTGTGTTGCATTGCTGATGATTTTATCGAATTCGATAAACCTTCAAGCATGGTGCTTGAATTCGTTTCCCCTTGGCCTGCATGGGGCGAAAAAAAACGCGCTGCAGTTCACAGAGCGCGTTTCTTTCGGGGTTTTGGCGGAAGCGGTGAGATTCGAACTCACGGACCCTTGCGAGTCGACGGTTTTCAAGACCGTTGCAATCGACCACTCTGCCACGCTTCCTTGGGGTGAGATTGTAGCGAGTTAAAACGCAGGTTTCCCCCTTCCTGCCGTCCTTCCCACCAAAACCGACTCAAGCGGTATTCAACATGCCCCGTTTTTCGATGAAGGCCACCACCTCGGCCAGGCCATCCAGCGTTTTGAGGTTGGTCATGACCCAGGGGCGTGTCTCGCGGTTTGGGCGCATGCGGTCGGTGTCGGCCCGCATCACGTCCAGGTCGGCACCCACGTGCGGGGCCAGGTCGGTCTTGTTGATGACGAACAAATCGCTCTTGGTGATGCCGGGGCCGCCTTTGCGCGGGATTTTTTCCCCAGCGGCCACGTCGATCACGTAAATGGTGAGGTCGGAAAGTTCCGGGCTGAAGGTGGCGGCCAGGTTGTCGCCGCCGCTTTCGATGAAGACCACATCGGCGTTCGGGAATTTCTCGAGCATGCGGTCGATCGCTTCGAGGTTGATGGATGCGTCTTCGCGGATGGCCGTGTGTGGGCAGCCGCCCGTTTCCACGCCCATGATGCGCTCGGCAGGCAGCGCGCCGCTCACCGTGAGCAGGCGCTGGTCTTCCTTGGTGTAGATGTCGTTGGTGATGGCGATCAGGTCCCAGCGCTCGCGCATGTTTTTGCAGAGCATCTCGAGCAGCGTGGTTTTGCCGGAGCCCACAGGCCCGCCGATGCCCACGCGCAGGGGCGGCAGTTTTTTGGTGCGGTTGGGGATGTGGTGCAGTGCTGAAGTCATGATCGGAAGATGCGGGAGTATTGGGTTTCGTGGCGGGCCGACAGGATGGCCAGCATGGGGCTGAAGGCCTGGCGTTCGTCGTCTGGGAGTTCCGTGGCTGTTCGCACGGACTCTGGGATTTCTCGGGCTAATCGCGCGAGCATGCGCTGGCCTGCGCTTTGGCCAAGCGGCACCGACTTGAGTGCCGCCTGGGTCATGTTCTCTGCCCAGCCAAAGGCATAGGCTTGCAGGGCATGGTTTAGGGGCGTGTGCGCCAATGACAAAGCCAAGGACATGGCCAGTGGGTAGGTGACCGGCAGGCTGGCGCAAAAACGCAGCTGCTCGTCGCTGGCTTGCTGCAGGTTGCGCAGCCAGTCGAGCAGGGAGCGGCCCATTTGTTCGGTTTGCAAGCGCATCTCGGCGCTTTCGCGGGAGCTCATGACCCAGTCGTTGAGCGTTTGCAATCGGGGCTGATCGCCGCTTTGCCAAGCGGGGATGGCTTGGGCCAACACCGCCATGTCGCCACGCGATTGGCTCAGGTGCAGCTGGTCCACCACCCAGTCGGTGGCGCTGGCTTCGCTGTGCACCAGGCCTTGCTCAATGGCGGCTTCGAGGCCTTCGGAATACGAGAAGCCGCCGATCGGCAGCGCGGGCGAAGCGAGCCAGATCAGCTGCAGCAGACCTGAGGGCGCGGTGTCAGTGCTCATGCTTGCAACCGGGGCCGTGCACGTGAGGCGCTGCGGGTGCCGAGCGGATCGGGATGGCCATACGCTTGGCCGCTGCGGTTGGCGAAGCAGGAGCAGCGTGATCGTGCTCGCAATCGGGCCCGTGAACATGCGGCTCGATCTGAGGGGCGTGTTCATGATCGGAATGTGCATGTGCGTGGCTATGACCGTGTGAATGCCCGCCATGGTCGCCATAGGCACCACTCTCGGGCTCGAAGGCTTCTGACACAGGCACCACCGTCATGTGCATGGCCCGCAGCATGTCGGCCAGCACATGGTCGGGCTCGATTTTGAGGTGGTCGGGTTTGAGCTCGATCGGCACATGGCGGTTGCCCAGGTGGTAGGCGGCGCGGGTCAGGTCAAAGGGCGATCCATGCGCTGTGCAGGCGGTGATGCGCAGCACCGCTTGCGGCGCGGCCTCCACGCGAATGAGCGAGCCGTCTTCGGCCACCAGCACATCGCCGCCACGCACCACCGTGCCTCGGGTCAAAAAGATGCCCAGTTGCCGACCCGTGCTGTCGGTCGCGTCAAAGCGGCTTTTCTGGCGGGTGTCCCAGTCCAGCGTGATGGTGCTGGCGCGTTTGACCAACACGCTGGCCAGGCCGCGCCCTTGCGGCATGAGTTTGGAGCAAATGATCATCAGAATAAAAAGTAGCGTTGCGTCATGGGCAGGCTGGTGGCGGGCTCGCACACCAGCAGTTGGCCGTCTGCACGCACCGCATAGGTCTGTGCATCGACTTCCATGCGGGGCGCGTAGTCATTGTGGATCATGTCGCGCTTGCCCACTTGGCGGATGTTTTTCACGGCGCTCAGGGTTTTGGCCAGGCCATAACGCGCCCCGATGCCGGCATTCAAACCCGCTTGCGACACGAAGGTCAAAGAGTTGCGCGTGAGCGCGCCACCAAAGCTGCCAAACATGGGGCGGTAGTGCACAGGTTGAGGCGTAGGGATGGAAGCATTGGGGTCGCCCATGGCCGCCAGTGCGATGAAGCCGCCCTTCAAAATGAGTGCGGGTTTCACGCCAAAGAAGGCGGGCTTCCAGATCACCAGATCGGCCCATTTTCCCGCTTCGATGCTGCCCACTTCGTGGCTCATGCCGTGCGCGATGGCGGGGTTGATCGTGTACTTGGCGATGTAGCGTTTGACGCGGGCGTTGTCGTGACGGTCGGTGTCGCCAGGCAGGCTGCCGCGCTGCTGCTTCATTTTGTGCGCCGTCTGCCAGGTGCGGATGATGACCTCGCCCACCCGGCCCATGGCCTGGCTGTCGCTGCTCATCATGCTGATGGCGCCCAGGTCGTGCAGGATGTCTTCGGCCGCAATGGTTTCCTTGCGGATACGGCTTTCGGCAAAGGCCAGGTCTTCGGCAATCGCCGGGTCCAGGTGGTGGCAGACCATCAGCATGTCCACATGCTCGTCAAGCGTGTTGATGGTGTAGGGCCGTGTTGGGTTGGTGGACGACGGCAGCACATTGGCTTCACCTACCACTTTCAAAATGTCGGGCGCATGCCCGCCGCCCGCGCCTTCGGTGTGGAAGGTGTGGATGGTGCGGCCCTTGAAAGCGGCCACGGTGTCTTCCACAAAGCCCGATTCGTTGAGCGTGTCGGTGTGGATGGCCACCTGCGTGTCGGTTTCTTCCGCCACGGTCAGGCAGTTGTCGATGGCCGCAGGCGTGGTGCCCCAGTCTTCGTGCAATTTCAGGCCAATGGCGCCTGCGCTGATCTGCTCGTGCAGGCCAGCGGGCAGGGCGGCGTTGCCCTTGCCCAGAAAGCCCAGGTTCATCGGGAAGGCGTCGGCCGCCTGCATCATGCGCTCGATGTTCCAGGGGCCGGGCGTGCAGGTGGTGGCAAAGGTGCCGGTAGCCGGGCCCGTGCCGCCGCCCAGCATGGTGGTCACGCCGCTGGCCAGCGCCTCGTCAATCTGCTGGGGAGCGATGAAGTGGATGTGCGAGTCGATGCCGCCCGCGGTGACGATCAGGCCTTCGCAGCTGATGATCTCGGTGCCGGGGCCAATGACGATGTCCACGCCAGGTTGTGTGTCGGGGTTGCCCGCTTTGCCAATGGCCGCGATGCGGTTGCCCTTGAGGCCAATATCGGCCTTGACGATGCCCCAGTGGTCGATGATCAGCGCGTTGGTCAGCACGCAGTCCATCGCACCTTCGGCGTTAGTCCGCTGCGATTGAGACATGCCGTCGCGGATGGTCTTGCCGCCGCCGAACTTCACCTCTTCACCGTATCCACCGGCTTGCAGCGTGAAGTCTTTTTCCACCTCGATCACCAAGCTAGTGTCGGCCAGGCGAACGCGGTCGCCCACGGTAGGGCCGAACATTTCGGCATAAGCGCGTTTGTCGATGTGGGCCATGTCAGAGTTTCCCTTGCGTTAAGCCACGAAAGCCATGCACCACACGGTCACCCGCATAGTCCACCAGTTCCACGGTGCGTTGCTGGCCGGGCTCAAAGCGCACGGCCGTGCCCGAAGCGATGTTCAAGCGCATGCCTTGCGCGGCAGCGCGGTCAAAGCTCAGGCCTGCATTGGTCTCGGCAAAGTGGTAATGCGAGCCCACCTGAATGGGGCGGTCGCTGGCGTTTTGCACCACCAGGGTGCAGGTGCGGCGGCTCACATTGAGTGCATGCGTGCCGCTGTCAATCAAAAGTTCTCCGGGTGTCATGTCGGCCTCACTTGCCTCGACCGATGTACCAAGCGGCCAGCGCCAGTGCACCTAAGACCATAAAGCCCCAGGCATCGGTGCTGTGCCAATGTGCGCCTTGCAGGCCGTGTCCGTCGTGGGCCAAGGCGTTGAGGGTGTTTGCGGCGATCAAAAGCGTTGCGAAATTTTTCATGAGAATTTCTCCGTGGGTGTTTGGCAGTGAGGGGTTCAAACGATGGGTTGGTGCACGGTCACCAATTTGGTGCCGTCGGGAAATGTCGCTTCCACTTGGATGTCCGGGATCATTTCTGCGATGCCGTCCATCACGTCAGCACGCGTCAACACGGCGCGGCCTTCGCTCATCAATTCGGCCACAGTCTTCCCATCCCGTGCGCCTTCCATGACGGCGGCGCTGATCAGGGCGATGGCTTCGGGGTAGTTCAGTTTCAGGCCACGGGCCTTGCGGCGTTCGGCCAACAAAGCGGCGGTGAAGATCAGCAGCTTGTCTTTTTCGCGAGGGGTGAGTTCCATATTGGTGCGTGCTTTGAAAGTGAATCGGTGCGATGGCTTCAATGTAGCAAAGAGCATGCCTCTTTATAGGGAGTGCTTCATTTCTCTTGGCGCTTGCTGGGGCATGTTCTGGTGCATGAAGACATTTTGAAAAGTTGGCACGGCGATTGCAAGAGAGGTTTCAGCGTTGCAAGTCTCCGCTTGTTTTTTCAAACATCCTCAACCTGAACTGGAGTGATCTCATGATGAACCGTCGTGGCAATCTCAAAGCCCTCGCAACTGCTGCCGCCCTCGTGGCTGGCAGCTTGACTTTCTCTGTGCAGGCCCTGGCCGCCGACACCATCAAGGTGGGCGTGCTGCACAGCCTGTCCGGTACCATGGCCATCTCTGAGACCGTGTTGAAAGACACCGTGCTCATGGCCATCGACGAAATCAACGCCAAAGGCGGCGTGCTCGGCAAGAAGCTCGAGCCCGTGATCGTGGACCCCGCCTCCAACTGGCCTTTGTTTGCTGAAAAAACCAAGCAGTTGCTCGGTCAAGACAAAGTCTCCGTGATCTTCGGTTGCTGGACTTCTGTGTCGCGCAAATCGGTGTTGCCCGTCGTGGAAGAGATGAACGGCTTGTTGTTCTACCCCGTGCAATACGAAGGTGAAGAGCTGTCCAAAAACGTGTTCTACACCGGCGCTGCGCCCAATCAGCAAGCGATCCCTGCTGTGGATTATTTGATGAGCAAAGAAGGCGGCGCAGCCAAGCGTTGGGTCTTGCTCGGCACCGACTATGTGTACCCCCGCACCACCAACAAAATCTTGCGCGCTTACCTGAAAAGCAAAGGCGTGAAAGAGTCTGACATCGACGAAAAATACACACCGTTTGGTCACAGCGATTACCAAACGATCGTGGCCGACATCAAGAAATTCTCTGCCGGTGGCAAGACCGCTGTGGTGTCCACCATCAACGGTGACTCCAACGTGCCTTTCTACAAAGAGCTGGGCAACGCAGGCTTGAAAGCCAAAGACGTTCCTGTGGTCGCATTCTCTGTGGGTGAAGAAGAACTGCGCGGCGTGGACACCAAGCCTTTGGTCGGTCACCTGGCCGCATGGAACTACTTCATGTCCATCAAGAACCCTGCCAACGACGAGTTCACCAAGAAGTGGGCGGCTTACGCCAAGGCCAAGGGCATCGCCGGTCACAAAGACAAGCCTTTGACCAACGACCCGATGGAAGCCACTTACATCGGCATCAACATGTGGAAGCAAGCGGTTGAAAAAGCCAAGTCCACTGAGACCGACAAAGTGATCGCAGCCATGGCCGGTCAAACCTTCAAGGCACCGAGCGGCATCACCAGCAAGATGGACGAGAAGAACCACCACTTGCACAAGTCGGTGTTCATCGGCGAGATCAAGGCTGACGGCCAGTTCAACGTGGTCTGGAAGACACCCGGCCCCGTCAAGGCCAAGCCATGGAGCCCTTACATCCCCGGCAACGACGTCAAGCCTGACGAACCTGTCAAGAAGTGATCGTTTGAAAGCGTGAATGCTTGTCGGCGCTAAAGCGCCGACCTACGTGATCTTCAGGTAGGTCGGTGGCTTTAGCTCCGACATGTGCGTTGGTGAATGTTGAATCTGCGAGCCCAGCTTTGTCAGACCTAAAGATGATCAAGATGAAAAAATGGATTGTGAAAGGCGCGTTGATCGCCATTGCGGTGTGGGCCCTGTCGGCCGCGCATGCCTTGACGATTCAGGAGGCCCGGGGCATCGCGACAGGAGACAGCGATGCGCGTGTGCAAGCCTTGGCCAAAGCGGTGGCCCAGGGCGATGAAAAAACGGCTGTTTACCTGCAGGCGCTGTCGGACGATGTCGTCAAGATCAGCAAGGACCAGGTGATCATTGCCCGCGATGGCCAGGGCACAGACCCGGTCACAGGCCAGCCGGTGCCGGTGCCTGATGATGCCGAAGACGTGATGCTCAACAACCGCCTGCGCGGCGAACTCGACACCGCCTTGGCGGCGCTCAAGCTGTTCAGTGCTGATGTGAAGGTACGCCGCCTGGCCGCCTTGTCGCTGCTCAAGGAGCCCGACGCCAGCCGTGCACCGCTCCTGAATAAAGCACTGGCTGCCGAACAAGACGACACAGTCAAAAGCCTGGTGCGCCAAGCCCGTGCAGCGGCCATGCTGGGCAGTGATGTGCCCAATGACCGTTTGCTGGCCGCGCAAGAGTTGGCGGCAAGCCAACAACCCGAAACATTGCTCTTGCTCAACCAGCGTTTGGCAGAAGAACAAGACCCCGCAGTCAAAAAACAAATTCAAACGGCCTTGACCACTGTGCAGGGCAGCCTGCGCTGGGGCGAGCGCCTGGGCACCTTGTTCACCGGTGCCAGCTTGGGTTCCATCTTGCTGCTGGTGGCGCTGGGCCTGGCCATCACCTATGGCTTGATGGGCGTGATCAACATGGCACATGGCGAGCTGATGATGATCGGGGCCTACGCCACCTATGTGGTGCAAGCCGTATTTCGCCAATACCTGCCCGGTGCTTTTGACTGGTATTTGCTGGCCGCGGTGCCGCTGGCGTTCATCAGCTCGGCCCTGGTGGGTGCCGTCATGGAGCGCACCGTGCTCAAGCATTTGTACGGTCGCCCACTCGAAACCCTGCTGGCCACCTGGGGCATCAGTTTGGTGCTGATGCAAGGCGTGCGCAGCTTGTTTGGTGCGCAAAACGTCGGCGTGGAAAACCCCTCATGGATGAGCGGATCGCTGGCCTTGCTGCCCAACTTGCAGCTGCCCTGGAACCGGGTGCTGATCATCGTCTTTGCCGCTGCGGTGCTGATCGGCATGGCCCTCTTAATCGGCAAGACACGCCTGGGCCTGTTTGTGCGTGGCGTCACGCAAAACCGCCCCATGGCTTCTTGCATGGGCGTCAACACCGCACGCATCGACACCTACGCTTTTGCGTTGGGTTCGGGCATCGCCGGTCTGGCCGGATGCGCCTTGAGTCAGGTCGGCAACGTCGGCCCAGACTTGGGCCAGAGCTACATCGTGGACTCGTTCATGGTGGTGGTGCTCGGCGGTGTGGGCCAGCTGGCAGGCACCGTGTATGCCGCGCTGGGCCTGGGCCTGGTCAACAAGTTGCTCGAAGGTTGGACTGGCGCCGTGCTGGCCAAGATCTGCGTGCTGGTGTTCATCATCATCTTCATCCAGAAGCGCCCCCAAGGCATCTTCGCGATGAAGGGTCGCAGCGCCGAAGCGTGAATACGGACATGACCATGACAACTTTCAAACTCCCTCAAGCCGCGCCCTTGCTGACGCGCAAAGCCTGGTCGGTGTTTTTGCTGGCGCTGATCGTCGTTGGCGTGCTGGCTCCGGTATTCAACTTGCTGGTGCCTGCGGGCAGCGCTTTTCACCTGAGCGACTACGCCATTGCTTTGATTGGCAAGATCATGTGCTACGCCATCTGTGCGTTGGCCATGGACTTGATCTGGGGCTACACCGGCATCCTGTCGCTGGGGCACGGCTTGTTCTTTGCTTTGGGCGGCTACGTGATGGGCATGTACCTCATGCGCCAGATTGGCCAGGACGGCAATTACAAGAGCGACTTGCCCGACTTCATGGTTTTTCTGGACTGGAAGGAACTGCCTTGGCACTGGATGTTGTCGGACAGCTTCATCGCTACCCTGTGTCTGGTCGTTCTGGCACCGGGCTTGATTGCCTTCGTGTTCGGTTACTTCGCGTTCCGCTCGCGCATCAAAGGGGTGTATTTCTCCATCATCACCCAAGCCATGACTTACGCGGCCATGCTTTTGTTCTTCCGCAACGAAACCGGCTTTGGTGGCAACAACGGCTTCACCGATTTCAAACGCATTCTGGACCTGCCGATTGCCACACCTGGCATGCGTATGGTGCTGTTTGTGATCACCGGCCTGACCTTGCTGGGCTTTTATGTGTTCTCGCGCTGGCTGGTGGGCAGCAAGTACGGCCGCGTGTTGATGGCCATCCGTGATGCCGAAACGCGCGTCATGTTCTCGGGCTATTCGCCGCTGCCTTACAAGCTGAGCATCTGGGTCATCTCGGCCGTGATGTGCAGCATTGCCGGCGCTTTGTATGTGCCGCAAGTGGGCATCATCAACCCCGGTGAGATGAGCGCGGCCAACTCGATTGAAATTGCCGTGTGGGCCGCAGTGGGTGGGCGAGGCACTTTGATCGGCCCCATCGTGGGCGCCTTTCTGGTCAACGGGGCCAAGAGCTGGCTCACGGTGACTGCGCCTGAGTTCTGGTTGTACTTTTTGGGTGCGCTGTTCATTGCGGTGACTTTGTATTTGCCGCAAGGCGTGGTGGGTTTGGTCGCCAAGATCAAGGCCAAGACTTTGACGAAAAAAGGCGGTGCTGCATGACGCCCGATCTGTTGCAAAAAGGGGCCCAGCGCGTGGCCGAACACGCCAAGCTGGTGAGCGAATCGACCGAGTCCGGTGGCCGCAGCGCAGGCTATGGCCGTGTGCTGCAAGACGCAAGCGAAGTCGATGTGACCCATGGCCGCATCTTGTACCTGGAAGACGTGAGCGTGAGCTTTGACGGCTTCAAGGCCATCAACAAGTTGTCGCTGGACATCGCGCCCGGCGAGCTGCGCTGCATCATCGGCCCCAACGGTGCGGGCAAGACCACGATGATGGACATCATCACCGGCAAGACCCGCCCTGACGAAGGCAGCGTGTTCTTTGGCAGCACCATCGATTTGCTGCGCCACAACGAACCCGAGATCGCCCAGCTGGGCATCGGTCGCAAGTTCCAAAAGCCCACCGTGTTTGAGTACCTGACGGTGTTTGAAAACCTGGAGCTGGCCTTGAAGACCAACAAAGGTGTGAAGGCCTCGATGTTCTTCAAGCTCGATTCGCGCCAAAGCGATCGCCTGGCCGAAGTGCTGCACACCATCCATT
>JBEEJQ010000061.1:0-15074 GCA_041169105.1 Pseudomonadota bacterium
AGCCCAAGCCCTTTTCCAGCATGCCCACCACCTCTTCGGCAAATTGGGCATAGCTCATGGGCCCGCCCGGGCGCAGCCAGGTGAAGGTCCAGTTGATCATGCCCAGCAGCATCATGGTCAGCGCCGTTTGGTTGGTCGGGCTCAAGCGCTCGGGGTAGGCGCGTTTGAGGAAGCGGGTCATGGCCGCCACGATGTCGCGCTGGCGGTTGAGGATCAGCTCGCGGGGCGAGATGGACGCGGCCCCCAAGGCCGCATCGGCCACATCGCTCAAAAACTGCGTGTCGTTGAGCAAGGCCGCGTGCCGGGTGGCGGAGGTTTCGTACTCCTGCAAAAAGGCCCGCACCAGCTCGTGCAGGGCAGCGCGGTCGTCCAGGTTCTTGCGCTGGGCGGTGGCCTCGGTCTGCGCAATCAGGCCCAGCAGGCGTTGGGTGTGGCGGTCCAACAGGTCAAACAAGATCGCTTCTTTGCTCTCGTAGTAGTGGTACAGCCGAGCCTTGGAGGTGCCACAGGCGGCGGCGATCTCGTTCATGCTGGCCGCAGGGTAGCTGCTTTGCGCAAAGCACTGCGCCGCGATGTCCAGGATCGCGTCGCGTTTGATGTCGTGGGTGGCGGATTTGGGGCGGGCCATGGTTCAGCGTGTCAAACGGGCCAGACGACGCCGTTGTCGTTCAAGATGGCGTCCAGCGGTTCGTCGTGGTCTTCGGGTTCCAGATCGTCCACATAGCCCTGGGTGAAGCCCAGGCCCACGGTGAAGGGCTTGGGCTGCAAGGTGGCCAGGGTGCGGTCGTAAAAGCCTCCGCCATAGCCCAGGCGGTAGCCGCCAATGCCATAACCCACGCAGGGCACAAACAGTAAGGTCGGCACGATCACTTCGGTGTCTTTGGGTTTAGGGATGCCGTAGGCGTCTTCTTCCATGGGGCAGCCGGGGTACCAGGTGTGAAAGGTCAAGGTTTTGTGCTGCTTGTTGACCACCGGCAGGCCAATGCGGCGGCGCTGCGGCTCGCCGTGCAGCTCGCCGTCTTCTTTCCAGCGGTGCAGCACGGGCAAGGGGTCAAACTCACCTTTGATAGGCCAGTAGGCACCGATCACGGTGTCGGGCCGATCGAACAGCCAGATGCGCATGACGCGCTGCAAAGCCTCGGCCCGGTCCAGCCGGTCGGGCAGGTTCAATCTTTCTTCGATCAAGGCCTTTCGCAAGGCCTTCTTGGCTTCCGCTTTGTCCATAATCAACCCATGCATCCATTCAAGCAACTGACACAGATTCTGACACTGGTTGGCGCCCTGGCCGCGACAGGCCTGGCCTGTTTTCCTGCGCAAGCGCAAAACAAGGGCGACGAGACCCTGCTGGAGATGGCCCAGGCCTTCCGCAAAAACGACAAGACCCGCCTGAGCGCCCTGCTGCCGCAAGCCCGCGGCCATGTGCTGGAGCCTTTGGCCGCGTACTGGGAATTGCGCCCGCGCCTGGACACCGCTTCGGAGTCGGAGATTCGCAATTTCTTGAGCAACTACGCGGGCAGCTATTACGAAGACCGGCTGCGCACCGACTGGCTGCTGCAGCTGGGCCGCCGCCGCGACTGGGCGACCTTCACCGCCGAATACCCCAACTACCGCATGCGCGACGACCGCGAGGTGCGCTGCTACGCGCTGGCGACCGAAGCCATCAACAGCAAAGCCAATGTGGCCGACGAGGCCAAGCGACTTTGGTATTCGCTGCGCGAAGCCGATGACGGCTGCACCTATGTGGCCGAGCATTTGCATTCAGGCAAGCAGATCAACGGTGTCGATTTGTGGCGCAAAGCCCGCATCGCCATGGACGCCAACCGCCCAGCACCCGCCAAGGCGGCGGTGGACATCGAGGCACCGCGCCTGTCCGAACAAGTGGCCTTGATCCACGCCGACCCGGCCAAGTACCTGGACAAACGCATCATCGCCATCACGCGCAACCGCAAAGAGCTGGCGGTGCTGGCCCTGATCCGTCTGGCCGCGAGCGACCCGGACAAAGCGGCCAACTTGCTGGACCACCGCTGGGAGATTCAGCTGAGCGCCGAAGAGCGCAACTGGACTTGGGCCGCGATTGGCAAACAGGCCGCCCAAAAATTGCAGGACAACGCCAGCGCGTACTTTGCCAATGTGCGCAAGGACAGTGACCTGAACGACGACCTGTTGGGCTGGAAAGTGCGTGCCGCCTTGCGCATGGGCCAATGGAAGCAGGTGCTCAGCGCTACGCAAGCCATGTCGCCCGAAGCCCGCAAAGACCCCACGTGGATGTATTGGCGTGCCCGCGCCCTGCTGGCCACAGCGGGCAACGATACGGCGCAAAAGCAAGAAGCCCAAAGCCTGCTGCGCAGCATCGCCAGCGTGCGGGGTTTTTACGAACAACTGGCGCTGGAAGAACTGGGCCAAAGCATCACCGTGCCCGAGCGGCCAGCGGCTTTGACTGCGCCCGAAAAGGCCCAGGCCCAGACCAACCCCGGCCTGCAGCGGGCCTTGCACGCGATCAGCATCGGCCTGCGTGCCGAGGGCAACCGCGAGTGGAACTACAGCACCAATTTGCACACGCCCGGCGGCATGAGCGACCGCGAGCTGTTGGCCGCCGCCGATCTGGCTTGCCAGCGCCAAGTGTGGGACCGCTGCATCAACACCAGCGAGCGCACCAAGGAGGTCATTGATTTCGAGCAACGCTTTCCGATGCCGCTGCGCGACATCGTGGTGCGCCGCGCAGGCGAGATCAAACTCGACCCGGCCTATGTGTACGGCCTGATCCGCCAGGAAAGCCGCTTCATCATGGACGCCCGATCGCATGTGGGCGCATCGGGCCTGATGCAGGTCATGCCCGCCACCGCCAAGTGGACCGCCAAAAAGATCGGCATGAGCAGCTTCACACCCGACCAGATCACCGACAAGGAAGTCAACGTCGCCATCGGCACGGGCTACCTCAAGCTGGTGCTGGACGACTTTGAAGGCTCCATGGCCATGGCCGCTGCCGCCTACAACGCGGGCCCTGGCCGTCCGCGCAACTGGCGCAACGGTCCTGTTTTGGAGGCGGCCATTTGGGCAGAGAACGTGCCTTTCCAGGAAACGCGCGATTACGTGAAGAAGGTGCTCTCGAACACCACCAACTACGCCGCCATCCTGACGCGCCAACCGCAGTCGCTCAAGGCGCGGCTGGGCCAAGTGGGGCCACGCAACAGCGCCTTGATGGAAGTCAACACCGATTTGCCATGAAGACTTACGTCGTCGGCGGTGCAGTGCGCGATGCCTTGATGGGCCAAAGCGTCAACGACCGCGACTGGGTGGTGGTGGGCAGCACGCCCGAGGCCATGACCGCGCAGGGCTATGTGGCCGTGGGCAAAGACTTTCCGGTGTTTTTGCACCCACAGAGCCGCGAAGAATATGCCCTGGCCCGCACCGAGCGCAAAACCGCGCGGGGCTACAAAGGCTTTGCGGTGCAGGCCGACCCGCGCGTGCCCCTCGAAGAAGACCTGGCCCGGCGGGACCTCACCGTAAACGCCATGGCCGTGCCCGAAGCTTTGGCCCATGCCGCACCCGACCAGTGGACCGGACAGATCGTGGACCCCTATGGGGGACAGCGGGACCTGCAAGCCAAGGTGCTGCGCCATGTGACCGAGGCTTTTGCCGAAGACCCGGTGCGCATTTTGCGACTGGCGCGGTTCGCGGCACGCTTTGCCGATTTCAGCGTAGCCGATGAGACCCTGGCGCTGATGCGTCAAATGGTCGAAGACGGCGAAGTGGACCATCTGGTGCCCGAGCGCGTTTGGCAAGAGCTGGCCAAAGGCTTGATGAGTGACAAGCCCTCGCGCATGTTCGAGGTGCTGCGGGCGTGTGGTGCCCTCAAAGTGCTGCTCCCCGAACTGGACCGCCTCTGGGGCGTGCCCCAACGCACCGAATACCACCCCGAAGTGGACACGGGCGTGCACATGATGCTGGTGATGGACATGGCCGCGCAACTGAACGCCCCTCTGCCTGTGCGCGTGGCCTGCCTGATGCACGACCTGGGCAAAGGCACGACGCCCGCCGACGTGCTGCCGCGCCACATCGGCCACGAAGGGCGCAGCGTGAAGCTTTTGCAAAAAGTGTGCGATCGCCTGCGCGTGCCGAGTGACTGCAAAGAACTGGCCGAGGTGGTGGCGCGTGAGCACGGCAACATCCACCGCAGCGCCGACCTGAACGCCGAGGCCGTGATGCGCCTGCTGGAACGCTGCGACGCCATCCGCCAGGCCGAGCGCTTTGCGCGGGTGCTGCAAGCCTGTGCGTGCGATGCGCGAGGGCGTTTGGGCTATGCCGATGCAGCTTATCCGCAGGCTGAGCGTCTATTACGAGCCCAGCAAGCGGCCTTATCGGTGGAGACCGCGCCCATTGCACAAGCCGCCGCACAGGCGGGGCTCAAAGGTCCGCAGATCGGGGATCGCATCACCCAAGCACGGGTACAGGCCATCCGAACCCTGTCTCCGTAGGTCGGGGCTGAAGCCGCCGACCTACACAAAGCCTCGGTACAGCTCATCACCCGACGCTTTGCCTGGTCGGTCGGACCTCAAAGGTGCGAACGCGTCCAGTCCGCGATGTCCGCCGCTGAGCGGAAGGCACCGGCCTGGCGAGCGACTTCTTGGCCGCCAACAAACAGCGCCAGCGTGGGGATGCTGCGGATGTTGAAACGGGCGGCGATGCCCTGGGCTTCTTCGGTGTTGAGTTTGGCCAAGCGCACTTGCGGCTCCAGCAACTGTGCGGCTTGTTCGAAAGCCGGTGCCATCATGCGGCAGGGGCCGCACCAAGGAGCCCAAAAGTCCACCAGCACCGGCACTTGGTTGCGCCCGATGTGACGGTCAAACGAGTCGGAGTTCAGCGCCAGCGGGTGGCCATCAAACAAGGTTTTATGGCATTGCCCGCAGTCGGGGCTGCTGCGCATGTCGGCCACACGCACCCGGTTGGTGGTGTGGCAATGCGGACAAACAATGTGCAAGGACTCGGCAGATGCGCTCATGAAAAAACTCCTGTGTTCAAGAACACTTGGGGGTCATGGCCTGCGCTTCAAGAGCCCGCGCGAAGGGACGGCACCAAGCCGTCCGGCACCCTCAGCGGGGGGTGCGTGGGGTCATGGGGGGGCGACCGGCCAGGTGGCGGAAGCTGATGCGGCCTTTGCTCAGGTCATAAGGCGACAGTTCCAGGGTCACGCGGTCACCGGCCAGGATGCGGATGTGGTTCTTGCGCATCTTGCCTGCGGAGTAGGCGATCAACTGGTGGCCGTTGTCCAGGGTCACGCGAAAACGTGTGTCGGGCAACACTTCGTTGACCACGCCCATCAATTCAATCAGTTCTTCTTTAGCCATGAGTGGTTCTCTCTCAAAACAAAATGGGGTTGGACGTCTGACGTTGCACCCAAAGGACGCCTTCATCGAGGGCGTACTGGCTGGCAGCGGCAGGCGTTGCAAATTCGGGCACAAAACGCATCACGCGGTCGGTGCTGGCGCTTCCACGGCCACTGGCCACGGACACTTGCGCGCCAAAAGCCCCATTGGGCAGCGCCCGGGAGCAAGGTTGGATTCGGTACTTGCCCATCGAAATGGACTTGTGAAAACAATGGTGAATCGACATGGATTTTATCTAATGGAGGTCGACCCGCTTTTCCTGCCTCTTTGGGGCGGTCTCGCGGGTTGGGGTTTTGGCATGTCCTGCTGCCAAAAACGCCTCCGATAAATCCACGCGGGGTGGACCACAGCGCACCGTGCAGAGGTGCATCAAAAGGAAGCAAAAAATCGTCTGGGCCCAGCTTTGAAAGCATGGCGGGCGATGTGCACAGTGGAGGACAAGACTGGCATCCCTCTGCCGGGATGCGCTATCGGCTCGCGAAGAGCTAGATGGGCATAAGTCGCCAATGGCGTGCCGCACTGTAACACGTTCGGGCTTGCGGCGCTTGTGTGCGCCCACTCACAGCCACTTGGCGATCACGCTGGCCAGCATGCTCAAGAGCAAGGTGCTGGTGATCGGGATGAACCATTCACGCCCAAACAGGCGAAAGCGGAAGTCGCCGGGCAGCCGGCCAAAACCGAGCTTGTGCAACCACGGGTGCAGGCCACTGAAGATGATCAGGGCCAGAAAAACGACGATGAGCCAGCGCAGCATGCTTACAGCCGGTGCGAGCGGTCGCCCCGCTCAAAGCCTTGCGCAGACCAGTCGCCCGAGGTGGCCAGGCCGATCACCTTGAACAGCTCGCCCATCTCGTGCTCGTTGACCAAGCGCTGGGCCTGGCTGCGTTCAGGCAATGTGGCATCGGCCATGCGTTCGCCCAAGCCCAGGTTGAGCAGGAACCAAGCCTGGCTGGTGTAGCCCAACACGTCGAGCCCGGCGTTTTGAGCGGCCAGCGCCACGCCGGTGAAGTTGACGTGGGCGGTGATGTCTTTTTGGCCCACGGCCACCAACGGGTCGGCATCGGCCTGGTGCAACTGGTGGCACATGACGGTGCCCATGTGGCGCTGGGGGTGAAAGTATTCGCCCTCGGGGAAACCGTAGTCCAGAAAAAACGCCGCGCCACCCCGGCCTGCTTGAAGCCGTTCAGCCAGACTGGCGATGAAGGCTTCGCCTTGCGGGTGGATTTCGGTCAGGTAATCGTGCTCACCCTCGATGGCCATCGGTGGGCGCAAATCGGTGGGACGGTCTTGCCAGGCAAAAGCATGGCCTGCGCTGACCACGCCGCGCTCGTGCCAGACGCCGCCTGTGCGTTGCAAGAGCTGCACCGGCATGGCGTCGAGCACCTCGTTGCCGACCACCACGCCCTCGATGACCTCGGGCCAGGCGTCCAGCCAGCGCACTTTGTGGGCATGCGTCGCCAGGGTCTCGGCTTGGCGAGCACGCAAAGTGCCCGACAGATCGATGATGGTGTAGCACTCCACCGCATCGCCCAGGCTGTCCAGCAGCTGCAGCGCCAGGGCCCCGGTGCCTGCGCCGAACTCCCAGACTTGCGCTGTGCCGGTGACCTGCAGGGCTTGGCGCACCTGCACGGCCAAGGTGTGGCCAAACAAGGGCGACAAACCGGGCGCAGTCACAAAGTCGCTGCCCGACGAGGGCATGGCACCGAACTTCTGCAGGGCATTGGTGTAGTAACCCAGCCCCGGCTCGTAGAGGGCCATGGCCATGAAGCGGTCAAAACCAATCCAGCCGCCCGCTTGCGCGATGGCCTGGTGGATGCGTTGGGTCAATTCAGAGGGGGAGGTGTTGGGCGTCGTCACCCTGCGATTGTCGCCCAAGCCACGCGGGGTCTTGGACGGGGGCTCACCCCGTCATCGGCGGCTTGCCCGATAATTCAAGGCTTTCCAATTGCCCCTGTTGGGGCGACATCCCACCTCATGAAACAAGTTCTGGTCACCGGAGGCGCTCAACGCCTGGGCGCAGAGATCGTCCGCCAATTTGCGGCGGCGGGCTGGCGCGTGTGGTGCCATTACCAACGCTCTGAGTCGGCTGCGCAAACGCTGCAATCTGAACTGCGTGCCACAGGCGCTCAGGTCGAGCTGGTGCAGGCCGACCTGGCCCAAAGCGCCGAGGTGCAGCGCATGGTGGACCACATCAGCCAAACCACCGGATCGCTGGACTGCCTGGTGAACAACGCCTCGCTGTTCGAGCCCGACACCGGGGACGCGATGGACTTGAATGGCACCCGACAGCAGCTGGAGGTGAACCTGATCGCTCCGCTATCGCTGGCCTCACTGATGGCACAACAGGCCGCGCCTGGGGCCACGCCCGGGCAGCGCAGCGTGATCCACATCCTGGACCAGAAGGTGTTCAACCTGAACCCGGACTATTTTTCGTACACGGTCTCCAAACTGGCGCTCGAACGCTCGGTGGCCCTGCAGGCGCAGGCTCTGGCGCCTTTGCGTGTGTGCGGCGTGGCCCCGGGCCTGATGTTTTTGAGCGGCCCGCAGACGCAAGACAACTTTGACCGCGCCAGCCGCGTGAACCTCTTGCGGGAGCCGATCGACCCGGCGCAGGTGGCGGCCACCTGCCTGTTTTTGGCACAGAACCCTTGCATCACTGGCACCACCCTCTGCGTGGACAACGGCCAGCACCTGGTGCCGCTGGAGCGGGATGTGATGTTTTTGGCTGACAAGAAAGACGCCTCATGAGCGATGTCATGACGCAGTTGGCGCTGAACTGCCGCCGCCTGTTTTTGCGCAACCACACGGTGGACGTGCGCATCGGCGCACACGACTTTGAAAAGCTCGGCCCCCAGCGCATCGTCTTCAATGTGGAGTTGTTCGTGCCCTACAGCGCGTCCACCCCCACGCAAGACGACCTGGCCGAGGTGGTGGACTACGACTTCATCCGCGAGGTGATTGCCAAGCGCATCGCCATCGGGCATGTTGTGCTGCAAGAAACCTTGTGCGACGACCTGATGCGCGAGCTGATCGCGCACCCGCAGGTGCAGGCGGTGCGCCTGTCGAGCTGCAAACCCGATGTGTACCCGGACTGCGAAGCCGTCGGGGTTGAAATTTTCCAGACCAAACCCGCGCCATGAAAACACCCGCAGGACACCAAACCCTGGAGCTGACCGGTTTGCGCTTTGACGCCAACCTGGGCATCCTCGAACACGAAAAAACCGATCCTCAGCCGATCCAAGTCGATGCCGAACTCAACCTCGGCACGCAGCCCCTGCTGCCCAGCGACGACGACATCAACGCGGTGCTGGACTACCGCAAGGTGCGCAAGATCATCATCGACGAATGCACGGCCGAGCACATCAACCTGCTGGAAACGCTGATCGGCAAACTCTCGAACCGCCTGATGCAATTGCCCGGCGTGTTGGGCGTGCGCGTCAAGATTGCCAAACTTGAAATTTTTGAAGACTGCGAAGTGGCCATTCGCATGGAAACCGGACAGTGGTGAACATGAACACAGCAACTGAAAACAACTGGGTCGACGCAGAAGCGGCCGATGCCGCCAAAGCCGCCAAGATCGAGCGCGAAACCCACAAGCTTGAAAAGCGCCTGTGCCGCCAAATGGGCCAAGCGATTTCCGACTTCAACCTGATCGAAGCGGGCGACCGCATCATGGTCTGCATGTCCGGCGGCAAAGACAGTTACGGCATGCTCGACATCCTGCTCAAGATGAAGGCCCGCGCCCCGGTGGACTTCGAGCTGGTGGCCGTCAACCTGGACCAAAAGCAGCCAGGATTTCCGGACCACATCCTGCCCGCCTACCTCAAAGAGCTGGGGGTGGAGTTCCACATCGAGACGCAAGACACGTATTCGATCGTGAAAGACAAGATCCCCGAAGGCAAGACCATGTGCAGCCTGTGCTCACGCCTGCGCCGGGGGATTTTGTACCGCGTAGCGCGTGAGCTCAAATGCAACAAGCTGGCGCTGGGCCACCACCGCGACGACATGCTGCAAACCTTCTTTTTGAACATGTTCTTTGGCGGCAAGCTCAAGGGCATGCCCCCCAAACTGGTCAGCGACAACGGTGAGTTCATGGTGATCCGCCCGCTGGCCTATGTGGCCGAGACCGATCTGATCCGTTGGGCAGAGCACCGACAGTTCCCCATCATCCCCTGCACCCTGTGTGGCAGCCAGGAAAATCTGCAACGCCTGCAAGTGGGCAACATGCTGCGCGAGTGGCAGAAAAAGCACCCCGGCCGCATTGAAAACATGTTTGCCGCCCTGCAAAATGTGGTGCCTTCGCATTTGATGGACGCCAAGCTGCACGGCTTCAAAGACCTGCAGATCACCGGCATCGAATCCGAAGACGGCGACAAGGCTTTTGACGAAGAAGAATTCAAGGAAGCCGCTTTGCCGGGGATCCAGGTGATTTCGATTTAAGCCATAAGCTAAGGGAGGCGGTCATGCGTTCATGGGGATTGAGCATTGTTTTGGCCACAGGCCTGCTGTCGGGCTGCGCCACGGTGCGGCTGATCGACAGCGACGTGGTGTCGGTCGCCGCCGCTCCCGCAGGCATGAGCCTGCAAGGCGCCAAATACCGCTTTGAACGACTGCCCTCCCAGGCCAACAACCCCGAAGCCGGATTGGCCGAGCAACAGGCCCAGGCCGCCATGACGGCGGTGGGCTTGGTGCGCGACGATGTGAACGCACAAATCAGCGTGCAGGTGAACTTTGCCGGCACCCAGTACCTGGCCGACCCTTGGGGACGCCCACTGCCACCAGGCGCGTGGTCGCCCTATTACGGCAGCATTTCCGTGGGCCGGGGTTACGGCCCCAACGTCGGCTTGGGCATGGGCATGCGCTTTCCGCCGCCCACACAGTACCGCCGTGAAGTCAGCCTGATCATGCGTGACCTGCGTTCAGGCCAGGTGGTCTATGAAACACGCGCCACGCACGATGGCGTCTGGAGCGACAGTGCACAAGTTTTCGCCACGCTGTTCCAAGCGGCCTTGGCCAACTTCCCCAATCCGCCCGCTGGCCCGCGCCGGGTGAACATCGAAATCCCCCGCTGAGCAGCATGGACGCCACCCGAATTCTGGCCATTCGCCACGGAGAAACCGCCTGGAACGTGGACACCCGCATCCAGGGGCATCTGGACATTCCACTCAACGACGTCGGCCTGCGCCAAGCGCAGCATTTGGGCCTGGCCCTGGCACAGCGCGATGCGGTCCATGCGGTGTACGCCAGCGACCTGTCACGCGCCCACACCACGGCCAGCGCGATTGCCCAGGCCATGGGCCAGTCGGTCACCGCTCACACCGGTTTGCGCGAGCGGCACTTTGGCGCGTTTCAAGGCCGCACCTTTGCCGAGATCGAAGCCGAACTGCCCGAGCACGCCCTGCACTGGCGCAAACGCACGCCCGAATGGGTGCCGCCCGGCGGCGGTGAGTCTTTGCTGATGCTGCGCGAACGCATTTTGAAAACGGTGGACGAATTGGCTGCACGCCACCCCGGCCAGCAAATCGTGATGGTCGCGCACGGCGGGGTGATGGACATCCTCTACCGCGCCGCCACCCGCCTGGACCTGCAAGCGCCGCGCACCTGGCAACTGACCAACACCGCCGTCAACCGCTTGCTGTGGACACCGCAGGGCTTGTCACTGGTGGGCTGGGGCGACACTTCGCACCTGGATGCGCTGGGCCACGACGAAACGACTGCCTGAGCATTCAGGATTTGTAGGTCGGCGGCTTTAGCCCCGACACGCGGTCGTTGACACCCGCACATCGTCTGAGCTGAAGCTCCGACCTGCAGGTGGGGCAGCGCATCACTGCCCGAATGACTTGGGCGGCGTCACACCCAGATGCTTGAAGGCCGCCAGTGTGGCCATGCGACCACGTGGGGTGCGTTGCAAATAGCCTTGCTGGATGAGGTAGGGCTCGATCACGTCTTCGATGGTGTCGCGCTCCTCGCCGATGCTGGCGGCGATGTTGTCCAGGCCCACCGGGCCGCCGTCAAAACGGTGGATCACCGCTTCGAGCAGTTTGCGGTCCATCAAATCAAAGCCTTCAGGGTCCACGTCCAGCATGACCAGCGCTTTTTGCGCGATGGCTTTGTGGATGGTGCCGTCACCCTTGACGTCCGCATAGTCGCGCACACGGCGCAGCAAGCGGTTGGCGATGCGCGGCGTGCCGCGTGAGCGTCGGGCGATCTCGAACGAGCCTTCGGGGTCGATCGGTGCTTTGAGCAGCCCGGCGCTGCGCGTGACGATGCGCGAGAGTTCTTCGGGCGTGTAAAACTCCAGGCGCGAGACGATGCCAAAGCGGTCACGCAAAGGGTTGGTGAGCATGCCCGCGCGGGTGGTCGCACCCACCAGGGTGAATGGCTGCAAATCGAGCTTGATGCTGCGGGCCGCTGGGCCTTCGCCGATCATGATGTCGATCTGGTAGTCCTCCAGCGCGGGGTACAAAATTTCTTCAACCACCGGCGAGAGGCGGTGGATCTCGTCAATGAAGAGCACATCGTTGCGCTCCAAATTGGTCAACAAGGCGGCCAAATCTTTGGGCTTTTCGAGCACCGGGCCGCTGGTCTGACGCAGGTTCACACCCAGCTCGGCGGCGATGATGTGGCTGAGCGTGGTCTTGCCCAAACCGGGGGGGCCAAACAGCAGCACATGGTCCAGCGGCTCTTCGCGCATCTTGGCGGCGCTGATGAAAATCTCCAGCTGCTCGCGCACCTTGACCTGGCCCACGTACTCGTCCAGCAGCTTGGGCCGCAGGGCGCGTTCAATCGCTTCCTCTTGATGGGACACAGGGGCCGCCGAAATGACCCGGGGTTCGGGCTGCGGGGCGAAATCGTCGGTGCGGATGCTCATGGGGTCGCTCGCTTATTTGTTCAAGGCCTTGAGCGCCAGTTTGATGCCCTCGCTCACGCCCACATCGGCCGGCAGGCTCTTGAGCGCGGCCGAGGCTTCCTTGTCGCTGTAGCCCAGGGCCATCAGGGCTTGCTGGATGTCGCTTTGCGCGTCGCTGGTGTTGACGGCAAACAGCCCGCCGATGTCGCCACCCAATTTGCCTTTGAGTTCGAGTAACAGGCGTTCGGCGGTTTTCTTGCCGATGCCTGGCACTTTGACCAGGCGACCGGCCTCCTGGCTGGTGATGGCCTGGGCCAAGTCGGCCACACTCATCCCTGAGAGCACGCTCAAAGCTGTGCGCGGTCCCACGCCCGAGATTTTGATGAGCTGGCGAAACGCCTCGCGTTCACCCAAGGTGGCAAAGCCATAGAGGATCTGCGCATCTTCGCGCACCACAAAGTGCGTGACCAGACTGACTTTTTCGCCGGTGGCGGGCAAGTTGTAGAAGGTGCTCATGGGCACATTCACTTCGTAGCCCACGCCATGGCAGTCCACGATCACCTCAGGTGGGTTCTTGTCGCTCAGGATGCCGGTCAGTTTGCCAATCATGGAGAGGGGTGCCTTCAAATGCCTATCATGGGAGAAAATGCGCGGTGGCCGATGACCCGGTCACGCGCTCACCTAGGATTATCAACTTGATCGTCAGACACACCTTCACCCCGCACAACAATACCCGGCTGTCGCACCTGTGCGGCCCGATGGACGCGCACTTGCGCACCATCGAAGCGGGGCTGCAAGTGAGCATCGCGCACCGCCACGAGCAGTTCAAGGTGGATGGCCCCAAAGCGGTGGCCATGCAGGCGATGGAGATTTTGCAAGCGATCTATGAGCGTGCTGACCGCCCGATTTCGCCCGACATGGTGCAGCTCATGCTGGTGGGCGACACCGCTGGCGAAGAGGCCGACCTGCCCGCGCTGCAAACCCGCCGCGCCGACCTGAAGGCCCGCACGCCGGTGCAAGCGGCCTACCTGGAAAACATCGCTACCCACGACATCACCTTTGGCATCGGGCCTGCGGGCACGGGCAAGACCTATCTGGCCGTGGCCTGCGCGGTGGACGCGCTGGAGCGCAGCAGCGTGCAGCGCATTGTGCTGACCCGTCCGGCCGTGGAAGCGGGCGAGCGCTTGGGCTTTTTGCCGGGTGACCTGTCGCAAAAGGTGGACCCGTATTTGAGACCGCTTTACGACGCGCTGTACGACCTGATGGGTTACGACAAGGTGCAAAAAGCTTTTGAGCGCAACGCCATCGAGATCGCGCCACTGGCCTTCATGCGCGGACGCACGCTGAACAACGCTTTTGTGATTCTGGACGAAGCGCAAAACACCACGACCGAGCAGATGAAGATGTTTCTGACCCGCATCGGCTTTGGTGCCAAGGCCGTGGTCACGGGCGATGTGAGCCAGATCGACCTGCCCAAGGGTCAGCTGAGCGGCCTGATCGATGCCGAACGCGTTTTGAAGCGCGTCAAGGGGATCGCCTTCACCCGCTTTTCCAGCGCCGATGTGGTGCGCCACCCGCTGGTGGCCCGCATTGTGGACGCCTACGACGCACAAGGCAGCGCCGTGCTGCGCGCAGGCATCACCACCCGGCGCAAGCCTTTGCCCACCGACGATTGAAATAAACGCAAGATTCATGGCCCTGCAACAACTCCAACTGTCCCTGCAATTTGGCGACATCCCCGATGCTGCCCGCCACCGCGCCGCCCTGCCCCGCCACGCGGTGACCCGCGCGATTCGCCATGCTCTGGCCGATGATGCCGAGATCACCGTGCGCATCGTGGGCGAAGAAGAAGGCCGCGCGCTCAACAAGAGTTACCGCAAAAAAGACTACGCGACCAACGTGCTGACCTTTGACTACGCACAAGAACCGGTGGTGATGGCCGACCTGGTGCTGTGTGCCCCGGTCGTGGCGCGTGAAGCCAAGGAGCAAGGCAAAACGCTGGCGGCGCATTACGCACATTTGCTGGTGCATGGCACGCTGCACGCGCAGGGTTGGGACCATGAAACCAGCGAGACCGATGCCGAAGAAATGGAAGCCTACGAAATTGACATCCTGGCGGAGTTGGGGATCAAGAACCCTTATCTGTAGTGTTCAGCGGTGAGGCCTTGAATGGGAAGGGGCCGGGTGACGATTTGTCGGTACCCCGTTATGAGGAGCCCGCCGCATCCCCCCCATTCACCAGCCTCCAAATGATCAAATCAAACGGACCTTGACGGTCTTGCCCTTGATCTTGCCGCTCGACAGCTGCGCCTCGACCTTCTTGGCCAAATCGGCCTGCACCGCCACATAGGTCGAAAACTCATTGACGTTGATCTTGCCCACCTGCTCGCGGGTCAGGCCACACTCACCAGCCAAAGCGCCCATCACGTCCCCAGCGCGGATCTTCTCCTTGCGACCGCCCACGATTTGCAAGGTGCGCATCGGTGGGCGCAAAGGGCCCCCGGCTGCGGGCGTGAGCATCGACAAAGGCTGCCAATCGGACTCGCGGCCTTGCAGCACCTCGATCTTGCCGACCGAGCCCATCTCGTCCATGCTGGCCAGGGTCAAAGCCAGCCCTTCGGCATCACCCCGGCCTGTGCGGCCAATGCGGTGGATGTGGATCTCGGGGTCCGGCGTCACATCCACGTTGATGACGGCTTCGAGGCCCTGCACGTCCAGCCCGCGTGAAGCCACATCGGTGGCCACCAGCACCGAGCAGCTGCGGTTGGCAAACTGCACCAGCACCTGGTCGCGCTCGCGCTGCTCCAGCTCGCCATACAGCGCCAAGGCGCTCAGGCCTT
>JBEEJQ010000062.1:0-14605 GCA_041169105.1 Pseudomonadota bacterium
ACAGGATGGCGATCGAGGCCGTGGCGTACACCATGGAGGCGTAGCCGAACAGGCGCTTGCGGGCGAAAGCCGGCACGATGGCGCTGACGATGCCGAAGGCCGGCAAGATCATGATGTACACCTCGGGGTGACCGAAGAACCAGAAGATGTGCTGGTACATGACGGGGTCACCGCCACCGGCAGGGTTGAAGAAGCTGGTACCGAAGTGACGGTCAGTCAACGTCATGGTGATCGCGCCAGCCAAAACAGGCATCACAGCGATCAGGAGGTAAGCCGTGATCAACCATGTCCAGGCGAACATCGGCATCTTCATCAAGGTCATGCCAGGTGCGCGCATGTTCAAGATGGTCACGATGATGTTGATCGAGCCCATGATGGACGAAGCACCCAGGATGTGCATGGCAAAAATACCAGCGTCCATGGAAGGGCCCATTTGCAGGGTCAAAGGTGCGTACAGTGTCCAACCGGCAGCAGGTGCGCCACCGGGCATGAAGAACGAACCCACCAGCATCAAAGCGGCGGGGATCATCAGCCAGAAGCTGAAGTTGTTCATGCGGGCGAAGGCCATGTCGGAAGCGCCCACTTGCAAATGCAGCATCCAGTTCGCAAAACCCACGAAGGCGGGCATGATCGCACCGAACACCATGATGATGCCGTGCATGGTGGTGAATTGGTTGAACAACTCAGGGTTGACGATCTGCAAGCCTGGCTGGAACAGCTCAGCGCGGATCAACAGCGCCAACACACCGCCCACCATCAACATGGCGAAGCTGAACAAAAGGTACAGCGTACCGATGTCTTTGTGGTTGGTCGCATAGACCCAGCGACGCCAGCCCGCAGGTGCGTGCCCGTGGTCGTCGTGGGCATGATCGTGATGGTCGAGAACGGCACTCATCTTGATTTCCTCTTATTTAATGCGGTACTGACTTACTTGCGTGCGGCCAGCACTTCTGCTGGTTGCACGATCTGCCCGGTCTTGTTGGACCAGTTGTTCTTGGTGTAGGTGATCACAGCCGCGATTTCAGTGTCCGACAGCTGTTTCCACGCAGGCATGGTGCCGTTGTTTTGACCGTTGAGCAAAACTGCAATTTGTTTGGCTTTGTTCGCATCGAGCACAACCGCTGCGCCATCGAGTGGTTTGATCGGGCCAGCGCCTTTGCCGTTGGCTTGATGGCAGGCTGCGCAGTTGGCGGCATACACTTTTTCACCACGCTTGGCCAGATCGTCCAATGCCCAAACCTTGGCAGGATCATCGGCTTTGGCGGCTTGTTTCTTCTTCTCGGCATCGACCCATGCGGTGTAGTCTTCTGCAGACAGCACTTTCACATGGATAGGCATGTAGGCGTGCTCTTTGCCGCACAACTCGGCGCACTGGCCATAGAAGTCGCCGGTTTTTTCAGCACGGAACCAGGTGTCACGCACAAAACCAGGAATCGCATCTTGCTTGATGCCGAAAGCAGGCACCATGAAGGCGTGGATCACGTCATTGGCGGTGGTGATCACGCGCACTTTTTGACCCACAGGCACCACCAAAGGATTGTCAACTTTGAGCAGGTAGTTGTCGCCTTCGGGCTTGCCAGCGTTGGACATGGCACGCTGAGTCGAGTCCAGTGTGGAGATGTAGCTCAGGCCTTCGCCTTGACCTTTGATGTAGTCATAGCCCCACTTCCACTGGTAACCCGTGACCTTGACGGTCAGGTCGGCGTTGGTGGTGTCTTTTTGAGCCACGAGCACTTTGGTCGCAGGCAAAGCCATCAAGATCACGATCAGGAAAGGCGCTGCAGTCCACAAGATTTCGACCGTCACGGATTCGCTGAAGGTTGCAGGCTTGTGGCCCACCGATTTGCGGTGCTTCCAGATGGAATAGAACATCACCGAGAAAACGGCAATGAACACCAAGGTGCAGATGATCAGCATCATCCAGTGCAGCCAGTGCTGCTGCTCAGCGATTTTGGTCACTGGCGCTGCAAAGTTGAGCTGGTTGACCGAAGGGCCACCCGGCAAATCATTGACAGCGTGAGCGGCAGTAGCCAGCATCGCGCCCGCGAAAATGCCCGCGCGGGACAGCAGCGAAGCCAATTTGTTGGAAATGATCTTCATAGTTCTCACTAACTTCCAAGTCTCTGTTGAACCCACACCAGCGGTGCAGCAGGCATGGGCCTGAAGCACCACAGGCATCACGCAGTGCGCAACGCCCTTCTGATTTCTCGCGCCAGCACTTGCCGGAGCTCCGGACGCACATAGCGCCCCACCTCGATCGAACGACCCTGGCCTGACAACTCGATCAGACTGTGGTCGCCAGACTTTGGCTCGACTCTTACCCATTGACGCGCAAACTCAGCCCTCTCACGGCGGCCAGCAGTTTCCAGCTCAACGACCAGATGCGGTCCTTGCAATGAAATCCACTCGCCATCGGTCGCGTGGCGCGCATAAGCCAACAAGGCCACGCCCACCAAGGCCAACTCCAGACCGGCAAAGGTCAGCACCAGCGTCGCCCCCTGAAACCAGAAGAATAAGCCAATGCTCAATGAAACCGCGCACAGCGAGCCGTAAAACCACCCCAGCTGGGATGGTGTTACCGAGCAATTGCGCCTGAGCCGCCAATCAATGGAAGGCCCGGACACCTGTGCGAACTGGTAAACCGGATTTGACACGCGTCAACTTTCAATAACCTAACGCGCCCGAGAGCACGTACCTTGGCTAAATATCGGCGGATTTTACCCGAGTTACAAGGGGCTTTTGATAAAAATCAAACCTTATCGGATAAGTTAGAAGATCGTCGCAGCATCTGGCGCATCTGATCCAGACCGATTTCCGTTTGTGCCGCGACCGCTGCCCGCGGCTGCGGTTTGAGGGCGTGTCCATAAACGATCTCAAAGCTCAAGCTCAGGCGTCCACCTTCTTGCGGGCTAGCCAAAGAGCACAAAGCCTCACCAAGTTGCTGACGCCAGCGCCGCCCACGCAGGCCGGCAAAGCGCTGAATGTTCAGATTTCGACCCAGCTCACGCAACTCGGCCAGCAAACGCTCTGGCGTTTCATAGGTCAGCGTGATCCGCTCCATGTCCATCACCGGCTCGGCAAAACCGGCCTGCACCAGCATGTCACCCCAATCGTGCATGTCGGTGAATTCATGGGCAGGCGCGGGCCAGCCCTGCCGGGCAAACAGGCTGCGCAATTCACGCAAGGTGTCTGGTCCGAAGCAAGAGAACATCAAAAAACCATCCACGGCCAAGGCCCGGTGCCAGCTTTGGAGCAAAGCCTGGGGTTGCGCCGATGCATGCAGTTGCATATTGGCCCAAACCATCTGCACCCCGCCTTCGGGCGGCACGCCGGTTTGTAATTTTGGCCCCATCCAACGGGATGGCTGCCACCAGCCCGACTGCAAAGCGGCTTGAGCGGCGTCGGCCTCGGACTTTTGGGCACAGGTCAGCCAGACATCGGCCTGTCCGTAGCGCTGCTGCAAGGCCTTGTGCGCCTGCAAACCACCGCGCAAAGGCTCCCAATGCGCCCATTGCCGGGGCTGCAGTTTGATGAAGTCCAGACGCTCCTGCATGCGCGAAGCGACTTCCTCGTGCAGCCAGGGCGATGCCTGGCCCGCCACAGGATAAGCAGCCCAACGGGCGGCTGCGACAGGATCAAGCGAGGGGGGGCGTTCTGGAGCGGACATGGCCAAGACAAACAAGGTGGCTGAACTGGTCGCACAAAGCCGGCAAAGTCGGCGCACTTGTGGTCAGGACGGTGGCGGAAGTATATTGACCAAATGGGATGGCAGCTGTTCAGGGGGATGGCATCACCGCCTGGCTTGGCGCAGCCCGGCGGCATTTGGCGCTGGCTGCCCAGCCGCTGCGCCGTTTGCCGCAGCTGGCCCCAAGCGCCTTTGTGCGAAGACTGCATCAGCCACTTTGCCCAACCGCAGGCCCGGTGCACCACCTGCGCCCTGCCCTTGCCGGCCTCGGCCTCCTCACGCCCCCGGCGCTGCGGTGACTGCCTGAAGTCACCGCCCCCGCTGGACCTGTGCCTGGCCGCCACCGCCTATGCCTGGCCGTGGGTGGAACTGATTGCCCGGCTCAAGTTTCAGCAACAGCCCGGTTGGGCAGGTCCTTTGGCCACCTTGATGCTGAGCGCGCCCTGGGTTGAAGACACGCTGGCGGCCGCCGACATCGTGGTGCCGATTCCTTTGTCGGCAGAACGCCTGGCCGAGCGTGGCTACAACCAGTCTTTGCTGCTGGCTCGCCAGCTCTGCCCCGGCAAGACACAGGCCCAATTGCTGCTGCGCACGCGCCACACCCCTGCCCAACGCACCTTGCCCCGAGCCGAGCGGCTGGCCAACCTGACCGGTGCCTTTGCGGTGGACCCTTTGCGCACAGCCGAGATTCGCGGCCGCAGACTGGTACTGGTGGACGATGTGATGACCAGCGGCGCATCGCTGCACACCGCGGCCCGAGCCTTGCGAGAAGCCGGAGCCAGCCACATCAGCGCCGTGGTGCTGGCCCGCACCGAGGCCCAGTCCGACTGAACAACACGACCTCGCACAGGGCACAATACCGCCCATGTTTCATATCGTCCTGGTCGAACCCGAAATTCCCCCCAACACGGGCAACGTCATCCGCCTGGCGGCCAACACCGGCTGCACCTTGCATTTGATCGAGCCGCTGGGTTTTTCGATGGACGACAAGCACATGCGCCGCGCAGGTCTGGACTACCACGAGTACGCCGCTTTGCGTCGCCACGAAAACTGGGACGCTTTTCTGGCCCAGGAAAAACCGGCTGCAGACCGCATGTTTGCACTGACCACCAAAGGCAGCCGTGTGGCACACACAGTGGCTTTTCAGCCCGGTGACTGGCTGGTTTTCGGGGCCGAAACACGGGGCTTGTCACCCGAGCTGCGCGAGACCTTTGCACCGACCCAACGCATCAAACTGCCCATGCGCGAAGGCCAGCGCAGCCTCAACCTGTCCAACGCCGTGGCGGTGACGGTGTTTGAGGCCTGGCGGCAAAACGGTTTTGGCGGCAGCAGTGCCGAAGCCGCTCAGGCGTAAAGGCGCGCCAGCGATTCGGCCACGCACACGGGCTTGTCACTGCCCTCGCGTTCCACGGTCACATTCCACTGCACTTGCAAGCCACCCTCGATGGGCGTGACCGAGTGGAGATGCAATTGCCCGCGCAAACGACTGCCCACAGGCACAGGTGCCATGAAGCGGACCTTGTTCAAGCCGTAGTTGACCCCCATGCGGGCCTCGGCCACTTCGATGGTCTTGTCAAAAAACTGGGGCAACAAGGACAAGGTCAAAAAGCCATGCGCGATCGGCCCGCCAAACGGGCCCTGTTTGGCACGCTCCACATCGACGTGGATCCATTGGTGGTCGCCCGTCGCGTCAGCGAACTGGTTGACTTGTTGCTGAGTGATCTCCACCCACTCGGTGGTGGCCACATCCTGGCCCACGCAGGCGGCCAGATCGGCGAAAGTTTGAAAGGTTTTCATGCCGTCCACTTTAGTCAGGCCTGCGCGTGCCTGCTGTCCAGACTGCGACAGCGCAGCATCAGACTGCAGGACCTGAAGTTGCTGGCGCAACTGCGCGAGCTGGTCGCGGTAATTTTCCGCATCGCCATAGTCCGCAAAACCACTGTAGTGCGGATGCGCCTGCAAGACCCGACGCGCGTGCTTGATCGGACACCAATACTGCTCGGTCAGGCCGACCACTTCGCGGACATAGGCCGCCAGGCCATTGCCATAAGAGCAATAGGCGCAGTTGATTTTTTCCAGCACATTCAAATAAGCCAGGTGTGTGCGGTCAAACACAAAATAGTCTGAGCGACTGACGCGGGGAATGCGATACAGCGGAAAACACACCCACTGGTACAGCGTCACAAAAGCATCGAGCAACAGCATGGGCAACAGCACCGGGTAGATGAAGGGCACGCTCAGCACATGCCGCCAGTCGGCGGTCAGGACATAGCGCAGCACACCCTCCTTGAAGCGCCGCTGCTGATCGAGCACCTCGGCTTCAAAACGCACCTTGCGCTCCTGAAAATCCGCTTGCAAGGCCTGACGCTTGCGCTGAAATTCCGCCTCTATTTGCGCCTCAAGCTGACGGATGCGCTCAAGAAATGCACTGATGTTGTCGTCCATGGTCGTCCTTTGAATCCCGGTTCGTTGCTGGCCTGCATTTCCATGACGTGGGTCAAGTGCCTGTGCACAGCACTGCGGCACATTGGTCAACACCCACCATGACACAGAACGACCTTAACACCCTTGAGGGCCTGAGCACAGCGCAAGCGTCCACGCGCCTGACCGAAGACGGCCCCAACGACATCACGCCAGTGCACCGCCGCTCTGTGGCCAGTCGCCTGCTGGACATGTTGCGTCAACCCATGTTCGCACTGCTGCTCGCCGCCGCCGTGCTTTACATGATGCTGGGCGATTTGACGGAAGGGCTGACGCTGTCGGTGTTTGTGCTGGCGGTGCTGGCCTTGACCTTCTACCAGGAAGGCAAGTCCGAAGCCTCCATCCAGGCCTTGCGCGACTTGACGCAAGCCTCGGCCCATGTGATGCGCTCGGGCCAAAAAATCCAAGTGCCTGCACGCGAGGTGGTGACGGGCGACCTGCTCGTCTTGTCCGAAGGTGACCGCGTGGCCGCCGATGGGAAATTACTCAGCGCCAACACCCTGCAAATCGACGAGTCGCTGCTGACCGGCGAATCGGTGCCCGTCAGCAAATCCACCAACGCGCAGGACAACACGGTCCATGCGGGCAGCTTCGTCGTGCGGGGTCAAGGCCTGGCCCGGGTCACCGCCACCGGCCAGCGCAGCCAGATCGGGCGCATCGGCCAATCGCTGAACGAGCTGACCTCAGGCACCACGCCGCTGCAGGCACAAACTGCACAGCTTGTGCAAAGGCTGGCGGTGATCGTGCTCTTCTTGTGCATCGGCATGGTGCTCACGCTGGGCCTGCGCTCGGGCCAGTGGATACCGGCTTTGCTCTCTGGCATCGCCTTGGCGATGGCCATCTTGCCCGAGGAATACCCGGTGGTGCTCACCATCTTTCCGGCTTTGGGTGCACACCGCCTGACACGCGAAGGCGTGCTGACCCGGCGCATCAACGCCATCGAAACGTTGGGAGCCACCACGGTGCTGTGCACCGACAAAACCGGCACCCTGACCCAAAACCGCATGACCGTGACAGCCATGGCGGTCGGCCCAGCCCATGCGCCGGTGATGGCGTCTTTGACCTCTCCCGCATTTGAGCTGCCCGAGGCTTTTCACCCTTTGCTGGAACACGCCATCCTGGCCAGCGCCCCCGAGCCCTTTGACCCGATGGAGGCGGCCTTTTACACCTCAGGCCAAACCCATCTGGCGCAAACCCCGCACCTGCACGGCGACAACTGGCGACTGGTGCAAAGCTATGCGCTGAGCCCCCAGCTCAAAGCCATGTCACACGTCTGGCAATTTGACGAAAGCCTGGACCGCGTCGTGTCCGCCAAAGGTGCGCCCGAAGCCGTGATGGACCTGTGCCACCTGAGCGAAGCCGATCGTCAGGCCTGGTCGCGCACCATCGACAGCATGGCCGCGCAAGGCCTGCGGGTGTTGGCCGTGGCACAAAGCCACTTTGAAGGCGACGACTGGCCCGAGACGGCCCATGCCTTCGCCTTTGAATGGCTGGGCCTGATTGGGCTGACCGACCCTTTGAGACCGGAGATCCCGCAAGCCATGGCCGAATGCCGATCCGCAGGCATCCGCGTGATCATGATCACGGGCGACTACCCGGCCACCGCGCAAGTGATCTCCACGCAAGCCGGTTTGCCGCCTGGCCAGACCTTGACCGGCGATGCACTCGATCGGCTCAACGACGAAGCCTTGCAAGCCCTGCTGCCCCAGGTCAGCGTGTGCGCACGCATCTCGCCGCACCAGAAGCTGCGCATCGTGCAAGCCCTGCAAGCCCATGGCGAAGTGGTGACCATGACGGGAGATGGGGTCAACGACGCACCCGCGCTACACGCCGCACATGTGGGCGTGGCCATGGGGCTGCGCGGCACCGATGTGGCCCGCGAAGCGGCCGATTTGGTGCTGGTGGACGACAACTTTGCGTCGATCGTGCGCGGCATCCGGGTGGGGCGGCGCATCTTTGGCAACCTGCAAAAGTCCATGCGCTACATCTTTGCGATCCACATTCCGATTGCCGGCATCGCGCTTGCCCCCATGGTGATGGCCTGGCCTGCCCTGATGCTGCCACTGCATGTGGCCTTGCTGGAGCTGGTCATTGATCCGGCCTGCTCCATCGCTTTTGAAAATGAACCCGCCGATGCCGATGTGATGCAACGCCCTCCGCGCGACACACGCGCACCTCTGTTCGGGGCAAAAGACATCGCTTGGGCCTTGGCCCAAGGCCTCTTGGTGCTGGCTTGCGTGGGCTTGACCTACGCCTGGGCCAAGGGCTGGATCAGCGGCGAGGCCCCACCCGAATGGCGTGAAGAAGAAATCCGCGCCATGGTCTTCGTCACCCTGGTGCTCGGGTATGCCGCGCTGATTGTGGTCAACCGCGCAGCGCCGGGCCAATTTTGGGCCAGCCTGCGTGTGCCCAATCCATCGGCCTGGGGCGTGATCTTGCTGGCCTGGGCTTGTGTGGTGCTGGGCATGTACTGGCCATGGTTGGCCGAAGCCCTGAAATTTGCGCCTTTGCAAGCACCGCAGTGGGCGGTGGCCTTGAGCGCTGGCGGGCTGAGTCTTGTGGCGTTGGTCGGCCTGCAGTGGGTGTGGTCCCAATACCCAGCCAGGCGGTCTTGAATGAAAAAGCGCCCTGAACTGCTCACAGCTCAGGGCGCGATGACGGGGGCCACTTCAGTGGGTTTTAGCCATGTCTTCGGGCTCAGCGTAAATGGTGCCGCCGAACTTGAGCGCTGAATGCTCACGCTTGGACTGCAGCAAGGGGTAGAACATCTGGTGGTACCAGCGCTCCTGACCAAACAGCTTGTCGTCGATCAGGCCCACCTTGGCAGGGTACTGGCGTGTGATGTGGGCGCTGCCAAACAGGATGTCCCAGAAGAACAGCAAGTTGCCAAAGTTGCCCTTGTAATGACCCACGCCATCTTGGTTGGTGATGGCGTGATGCGCCCAATGGGTGGCCGGAGTCGAGATGGTGCGCTCCAAAACCCACATGAGCGGGTGCAGCGCACGGATGCGGTACAGCGGCTCGTCCCAGCGCCAGGCGCAGTGGGCACCCAAAATCACAAACAACTTGACCGCGATGTACAGGGCATAGACCAGGCCACCAAAGCCAAGGTACAGCAACGCGCCGGCAAACCACAGGCCGGGCATCATCAGGTAATAGAAGAAATTGTTGCGGAAGGTCACGCGGATGCTCATGTACTCGGCCGAGTGGTGGGCCCGGTGCAGAGGCCACAAAAATGGCGAGTGCGACAGGCGGTGCCACCAGTACTGGGTCATGTCGTCAAAAATCAACAACACACCCACCATGCCCCACCAAGGCATATCGGCCAACACGCCTTTGTATTCCGGGAAAAACGCCGCCCCCAATTTGGACGTCACCAAAATGGCCAGCGGCTGGGTGACCGCCAAAACGCTGAGGAACATCAGCACTTCGAGCTTGGTGTCATTGGCGGTGGCATTGACGTTTTGCTTGTAACGTCGGCTCACGAACTCCATCATCGCAAAGCCCAGGATGGTGCACACCACCAGAGCGTTTTGAATTTGCGCAGCGGTCATCAACGGTCTCCTTTTTTTGAATCCGGCGACCTATAGTTTTGGCTGCCAGATTGGAAAAGATAACCATTTCACGCTTATCCGACCATTCGGGTAATCCCCCCGTGCGCAATCGCGTCAAGTCAGCAATTCACGGCGACTGAGCGGCAAGACCAGCATGAAGGTCGAGCCTTTGCCCACCTCGCTCTGAATGCGCAATTCGCCACCGTGCCTTTGCACCACATGTTTGGCAATCGCCAGACCCAAGCCCGTACCACCGGTTTCACGCGAGCGACTGCGATCGACACGGTAAAAGCGCTCGGACAATCGCGGCAAATGCGCAGGCGAAATGCCTGGCCCCGTGTCCGTCACAGCGAAAACCAGCTGGTCACCCGCTTGCGTCCAACCGACTCGGACACTTCCGCCGGGGGGGGTGTAACGCACCGCATTGCTGACCAAATTGGACATGGCGCTGTGCAGTTCAGAACGAGACCCCAACAAGACCCAGGGCGGGCATGGCTCAAACACCAGTTGGTGTCCACCGCTGTGCTCTTGACCTGCCTGCCGCGTGACCAGGGCTGACAAGGCCGCCGCATCAGCAGCCATTTGGTCCATCCATTCGGGCAAACGGGTTTTTTCCTGGGTGCCAGGCGGTGGACTGCCCTCCAATTGAGACAAGGTCAGCAAATCAGCCACCAAGGTCTGCATCCGGTCGGACTGCACCGCCATCAAATTCAAATAATGCTGGCGGTCTTTTTCATCCAGAGGAATGGACTGCATCGTCTCGACAAAACCACTGAGCACCGTCAAGGGCGTCCGGATTTCATGCGAAACATTGGCCACAAAATCGCGGCGCATCGCATCGGCCAGCGCCAACTCGGTGATGTCTCGTGTCAAAAGCAAACGACGACCCTCACCAAACGCATGCAGGTGCACCGACAATTTCAAGCTTTTCGCCAGAGAGGGGCTGCGCCCCTCAATGACCAATTCCTGCGCGTGCACCGTTTGCGCAAAATACCTTGAGAACGCAGGGTCTCGCACGAGATGAAGAATGTGCTGCATGCGGTCACGCTGAGCATCCAGACCCAAATGGCTGCAGGCCATGTCATTGCACCACTCAATGCGACCTTGCTCGTCCAGCAAGATGACGCCATTGGGCGACGCCTGAATTGCCTGCAAAAAATGCTGCAAACGCTCCTCATGCAAAGCCACTTGCTTGTCACGCAAGCGCAGCAAACGGTCAATCCGGTCAGCCGACTCCTGCCAAACGCCTTGTAAGCGAGGTGATGGCATCAATGGATTCTTGCGCAACCAACGCCCAAGTCGATAAGACTGCCAAAGCGCGCGCCATGCACACACGCTCATCACGCCGCCTGCCGCGCAGGCTGCGCCCAAGGGCCCGGCGTAAAGCCAGCCGACAAAGGCCAACAGCAACGCCAGCGAACTCCATGACAGCAAAGCAATGATCATGACTCAGGCCAAAGGTGTCGCCGTGAAGCGGTAACCGGCCCCGCGTACAGTCTCCAGCATGGTGCCAGCCTGCCCCAGTGCTTCTCGCAATCGCTTGACATGCACGTCCACCGTTCTCTCCTCGATGTAGACATGGTCGCCCCACACCTTGTCCAGCAAGCTGCCGCGGCTGTGCACACGCTCTGGCGAACGCATCAAAAATTGCAACAACTTGAATTCGGTGGGGCCCAACTTCACAGGCTGATCCTGCCAAGTCACGCGGTAGGTGTCGGCGTCGAGTTGCAAGTCGCCCACCTTGACCACGCCACCTGCAGACTCGGGCACTCGGCGGCGCAGGACTGCACGGATACGTGCCAGCAATTCGCGCGGTGAAAAAGGCTTGACGATGTAATCGTCTGCGCCCGCATCCAGTCCGGCCACCCGGTCTGCTTCGTCACCGCGAGCGGTCAGCATCAAGATCGGAACGGCCTTGGTTCGGGCCACGGCACGCCAGCGACGCGCCAGATGCAGGCCACTCTCGCCGGGCAACATCCAGTCGAGCAAGATCACATCGGGCAGAACATCGTCCAACTCACGTTGGGCAGATTCCGCGTCCATGGCCCACACCGGCTGAAAACCGTTGTGGCGCAGGTTCACAGAAATCAGCTCTGCGATCGCCGGCTCATCTTCGACGATCAAGATCCGTGGGAGGCTTTTCATCGCACAGCAGTCTCGATATCAGCCAAGGCGGTGTGGCGCACATCGGCCCCCTTGACCACATAGATCACGAATTCAGCAATGTTCTTGGCATGGTCACCGATGCGCTCGATGGCTTTGGCCACAAACAACAAGTCCAAGCTGGCCGAAATCGTGCGGGGGTCTTCCATCATGTAGGTGACCAGTTTGCGCACAAAGCCGTTGAACTCGGCATCGATCAGATCGTCTTCTTTCAGGATCACCAAGGCGGTGTTCACATCCAGACGGGCAAACGCGTCAAGCGACTTGCGCAGCAAACCCGAAGCCAGATCCGAAGCGATGCGCAATTCGGAAGAGGGCAAATTGCGCGGACTGCCCTGCTCCAAAATCAACTTGACCATGCGTGCAATGCGATCGGCCTCATCGCCCACACGCTCCAGGTTGCCGGTGATCTTGGAGATCGCCATCAGCAAGCGCAAATCGCGTGCTGTGGGCTGGCGACGAGCGATGATCGAGGCCAGTTCAGCATCGATCTCCACTTCCATGGTGTTGACTTGCTTTTCGGCAGCGATCACCTGGTCAGCCACTTCGCCGCTGAACTGGGCCAAGGCATACACCGCATGGCGGGTTTGAGATTCGACCAGACCACCCAACTCCAAAACGCGCGAGGACACGTTGGTCAGGTCGGCATCAAATTGACTTGAAATGTGCTTTTCCATTTTTTGCTCCTGATCAGCCGAAACGGCCGGTGATGTAGTCTTCGGTTTCCTGGCGGGCAGGCTTCATGAAAATCTGCTCCGTTTGGCCAAACTCGACCAATTCGCCCAGGTACATGTAGGCCGTGAAGTCGGACACACGCGCGGCTTGCTGCATGTTGTGCGTCACGATGGCCACGGTGTGGTCTTTCTTCAACTCGGTCACCAACTCTTCAACCTTGGCCGTCGAGATCGGATCGAGCGCCGAGGTGGGCTCGTCCAGCAAAATGACTTTGGGTTTGACCGCCACAGTGCGCGCAATGCACAAGCGCTGCTGCTGACCGCCAGACAGGGACAAACCACTTTGTCCCAACTTGTCTTTGACTTCGGTCCAGATCGCTGCTTTGCTCAAGGCCCATTCCACGCGCTCGTCCATTTCAGAACGGCTGAGGTTCTCGTACAAGCGAATGCCGAAAGCGATGTTGTCGTAAATCGACATCGGAAAAGGCGTGGGCTTTTGAAACACCATGCCAACTTGGGCGCGCAACAAGTTCAAGTCCTGTTTGCTGTCCAAGATGTTTTGGCCGTAAAAGTTGATCTCGCCCTCGGCCCTTTGACCGGGGTAGAGGCTGTACATGCGGTTGAGCGTGCGCAACAAAGTCGACTTGCCGCAGCCCGAGGGCCCGATGAAAGCGGTGACTTTGTTTTCTGCGATGTCGAGGTTGACGTTCTTCAGGCCTTTGAAAGTGCCGTAATAGAAATTCAGATTGCGAATTTCAATCGCGTTTTTCAATGGCAGGTTTTGCGTTGCAGGCATTGGAAATTCCATCCATTCAAAAGATTAGCCTTGGGCTTTTTCGCGGAAAAACACGCGGGCCAAGATGTTCAGAATCAACACCGTCAAGGTGATCAGCAGGGCACCGCCCCAGGCCAGTCGCACCCAGTTGTCATAAGGACTCATCGCAAACTGGAAGATCACCACGGGCAGGTTCGCCATCGGGGCGTTCATGTTGGTCGAGAAAAACTGGTTGTTGAGCGCAGTGAACAGCAAGGGCGCTGTCTCGCCGCTGATGCGGGCCAGCGCCAGCAGCAAGCCGGTCATCACACCCGATTTGGCTGCACGCAAAGTGATGAAGGTGGCCACTTTCCAACGGGGCGCACCCAGAGCAAAAGCCGCTTCACGCAAGCTGCCAGGCACCAGGCGCAGCATGTTTTCGGTGGTGCGCACGACCACGGGCACGGCAATCAAAGACAAAGCCAAAGAACCCGCCCAGCCCGAGAAGTGCTGCACCTGCGCCACCAGCACCGCATACACAAACAAGCCCAAGACGATCGAAGGTGCGGACAACATGATGTCGGTCACAAAGCGGGTCAGCTCTGCGGTCTTGCTTTGGTCACCGTATTCGGCCAGATACACCCCGGCAAAGATGCCAATCGGCGTGCTGACAAAAGCCGTCACCAACACCATCATCAAACTGCCCACGATGGCATTGGCCAAGCCGCCACCCTCAGATCCGGGTGCAGGCGTCGATTGGGTGAACATGGCCCAATCCAGCGCCGCCAAGCCGTTGGACAGCAGCACAAACAAGATCCACAGCAAGACGAACAGGCCCAGACCCATGGCCGACATGGACAAGGTCAGCCCCATGCGGTTGACGAGTTGCCTGCGTTTGTAAATTTTCAGATCCATGTGATTTCTCCAGTTCGGGGCATCAAGTCTTGGTGCCCTTGGCTTTTTCTGCGCGGATCAACATGATCTTGGCCAGGCTCAAGACGATGAAGGTGATCACGAACAGCAAGAAGCCCAATGCGAACAAGGTGGACAGGTGAAAGTCCGCCGCTTCGCCGAATTCATTGGCCAAAGTCGAGGCAATGGTGGTGCCCGGCGAAAACAAGGATGCACTCAGGCGCTGCGAATTGCCGATGACAAAGGTCACGGCCATGGTCTCGCCCAGTGCCCGGCCCAAGCCCAACATGACACCACCGATCACGCCTTTTTGGGTGTAGGGCAAAACGATGCTGCGCACCACTTCCCAAGTGGTGCAACCCAGGCCATAGGCCGATTCACG
>JBEEJQ010000063.1:0-14597 GCA_041169105.1 Pseudomonadota bacterium
CGCGGCCAAGAAGGTCGATCCGGTGGTGGTGAAGATCGATGTGGATGCCAACAGTGTGATCAACTGGAACGGCAAGGCGGTTACCCGTGCGGAGCTGGAGGCCAAGCTGACGGAGGCGTCGGCGCAGCAGCCGCAGCCGGAGCTGCACATCCGCTCGCACGCGAAGGCGAAATACGAAGCGGCTGCGGCCGTGATGGCCAGTGCCCAGCGCATTGGCCTGACCAAATTGGGGATCGTGGGCTCAGAGCAGTTTGTGAACTGAGCCCATCCCAGCAAGTTGTTGAGTACGTTTCTTCCAAGGAAACCTTGTGCCCCCTCCCTCACGGGTGGGGGCGTTTTTTTGAATTAACATCGCTTGAACTGAGAGAAATGTGAATGGCCAAGGCAGAACCTGAAAAGCGCAAGATACAAATGGCGGACATTGCCCGCCTGGCAGGGGTGTCGACCGCAACAGTTTCAAGAGCCCTCAACGGCAGCGCGTTGATCAACGAAGAAACCCGTTTGCGCATCATTGAGCTGGCGCGTTCACTCAACTACACGATCAATCTGGGTGCGCAAAACTTGCGCAAGGGCGACAACACCACCATCGGCGTGGTCATCCCTTATTACCCCGCCAATCGCCAAAGCATCTCGGACCCTTTCTTTCTGGGCATGCTCGGTAGCCTGGCCGATGCCCTGACGGACCGCCAGTACGACATGCTGCTGTCGCGAGTCGATGCCGATCATCTGGAGCGTGTATCGGCGCTCTACGACTCGGGCCGCGTGGGCGGCATCATCGTGATCGGTCAGTGGGGCCACCACGATCAGCTCAACGAATTGGCGCGTCAGCGCTTGCCCTTTGTGGCTTGGGGCGCACAACTGCCCCATCAGTTGTATTGCAGTGTGGGTGGTGACAACGCCAGCGGCGGTCAATTGGCCACCGAACACCTGCTGGGCTTGGGCCGCAAGCGCATTGCCTTCATGGGCGAGAAGTCTCTGCCCGAGCCTGAAAAGCGGTATTCCGGTTACCAAAAAGCCTTGCGCAAGGCCGGCTTGAAGACGGACCCCTCTTTGTACATTCCTTCGTCCTTTGCGCCACTGGCGGCGCAAGATGCTTTACGTGTTCACTTGGACCGCCATGGCCTGAACTTTGACGCCATCGTGGCCGCCAGTGACTTGATCGCCATCAGCGCCTTGGGCGTGCTGCGAGAGCGCGGTTATCGCGTGCCTGAAGATGTGAGCGTGGTGGGGTATGACGATGTGGAGCCGGCGGCCCACAGCTTTCCGCCTTTGACCACGGTGCGACAACCCTTGGATTTGGCGGGTGCCCATTTGGTGGATTGCCTGCTGCGCATCATGGCCGGTGAAAAGCCCGAATCGGATTTGTTGCCCACGACCTTGGTCGTGCGCGAATCAACGAAGGCGGTTTGATCGCATCTCAAAGCGTTGCGGACCTTGTCCCGGAGCGCTGGCCTGGCGCTCACCTGCAATGATCTGGCCGCAACTGCCGGCTTGCACCTGTCCCTGCCAGGTGGCGGCAATGCGCCGACCATCGTGGGATTCTTCCATGGTGAATTCCGCGCCCTCGATGTCGGCCACCACCGCAAAGTGCTGAGGGTTTTGCATCAGGGTGCCTTGCAGGCTGCCTTCGTGTTCGGGGTGCCGCCTGAGCAAGAGCGTCCAGGGATCGCTTTGCCCCGATAAGGTCACGCGCCATTGACCAAGCAGCTGTTCGGGGCGGGTGTCGTTGTCGTCACAGCCAGATGCAGAGGGCGCAGTGGCACAGGCTGACAGGCCTGCGATGCAAGCGAAGAGGCTCCAAAGGGCCAGGGTGCGGGAGAGGGTCATGACTTGGCTTGTTCTGCAGAGTCGGCGGCCCGCTTGGCAAACTCGGCCCGCAGGGCTTTGAGTTTTTCTCGGGGGTCTTCCTTGATGGTGTTTTCATCAAGCCGCATTTCAGCAATGAATCGGCTGGGCAAGGCCGCCACCATTTCGCGGCCTTTTTTGCGGCGCTTGGTCCAGCTCACGGCCAGGCTGCGCTGGGCGCGGGTGATGCCCACATACATCAGGCGGCGCTCTTCCTGCAGGCGCTGCAAGATGCCTTCGCTCATGGGGCCTTCACTGCGGCCGGAGTGTTGGTCGTCATCGCCCAGTTTGAAGGGCAGCAGGCCTTCGTTCACGCCCACCAGCACCACATGCGGCCACTCCAGACCTTTGGAGGCATGCAAGGTGGACAGCGTGACCACGTTCTGGTCTTTCTCGCGTTCGCTCAAGGTAGAGATCAGCGAGATGGTCTGCGCCACCTCCAGCAGGCTCTTGGATTCGGTGGTATCTGTGCCCATTTGTGCCCCGGTCACGTCTTCGATCTCGCCACCGCAGCGCCCGGCCATCCAGTCGCAAAACTCCAGCACATTGGTCCAACGGGCCGAGGCGACTTTTTCATTGTCTTCGCCGTCGTACAGGTGTTGCTCGTAGCCGATTTCTTTGAGCCACTCCAGCAAGAAGGCCAATGCCGCTTCCTTACCCAGTGTGTGGCGGGCGCGGTGCTCCAGGTCGTTGATGTAGCGGCCAAACTCGTGCAAGCCATCCACGGCGCGGGTGTTCACCGCGCTGGGCAAGCTCCCAGCAAACAGGGCCTCAAACAGGCTCAATTTATACTGCGTGGCAAAGGTGCCCAGCTGCCCCAGTGTCTGGTGGCCAATGCCGCGCTTGGGGCTGGTGATGGCACGCAAAAACGCCGGGTCGTCGTCGTTGTTGATCCACAAGCGGAACCAGGCGCACAAGTCCTTGATTTCGGCTTTGTCAAAAAAACTCTGCCCGCCCGAGACCTTGTAAGGGATGTTGGCTCGGCGCAGGGCTTGCTCAAACGGCCGGGCCATGTGGTTGGCCCTATACAGGATGGCAAAGTCCTTGAACTCGCGGTGCTTGGACGGGTTGACTTGGCCGCCACGGATGGACTGGATGCGGGCGATGGCCCGGTCGGCTTCGTGTTCTTCGTTCACCGCATCGACCACGCGCACCGGTTCGCCTTCACCCAATTCAGAAAACAAGGTTTTGGGAAACAGCTTGGGGTTGGGTTGGATCACGTTGTTGGCGGCCCGCAAGATCGCGCTGGTGGAGCGGTAGTTTTGCTCCAGCTTGATGACCTTCAAATTCGGAAAGTCTTGCGGCAGGCGCTTGAGGTTGTCCAGCGTGGCGCCGCGCCAGCCGTAGATCGACTGGTCATCGTCACCCACCGCCGTGAAGCGACCACGCTCGCCCACCAGGTGCTTGAGCACTTCGTATTGGGTGGCGTTGGTGTCTTGGTATTCGTCCACCAGCACATGGCCCATCTTGGCCTGCCAGCGATCGCGCACCTCGGGGTAGTCGGCCAACAGCTTCAGGGGCATGCCGATCAGGTCGTCAAAGTCCACGCTTTGGTAGGCGGCCAGACGTTCTTCGTACAAGGCCATGATGCGGGCGATCACGCGGGCGTTGTCATCAGGGGCTTGCGCTGCGGCCTGCTCGGCGTTCAGGCCCATGTTTTTCCACAGGCTGATGGTCCACTGCCACTGGCGGGCCGTGGCCGCATCGGTGGTGCCGCCGCAGTCCTTGAGGATGCTGGTCACATCGTCCGCATCCATGATGCTGAACTGGGGCTTGAGGCCCAGCACATGCCCGTCTTCGCGCATGATGCGCACCCCCAGCGCGTGAAAGGTGCACACCGTCACGTCCTTGGCCGCTTTGCCGATCAGGTCTTTGGCGCGTTCGCGCATTTCGGCGGCGGCCTTGTTGGTGAAGGTGATGGCCGCGATGCGCTTGGGCTCCAGGCCCACATCGATCAGCCGCCCGATCTTGTGGGTGATCACCCGTGTTTTGCCCGAGCCTGCGCCCGCCAACACCAGGCAGGGGCCCTGAACATAGTTCACGGCTTCAAGTTGGGCGAAATTCAGACCGGCAGACATGGAAAACGTGGGGGCATGGAGGCAAAGCCGACCATCATAACGGGGACTGTCGAGCACGAGACCTGCGTGCAAGGGAACAAGAGTGACAATAGAGCCATGTTGGAAGTTTTACGCGTCACCTTTCCTTTTTTCGCCCTGGTTTTTTGTGGCTATGTTGCGGCTCGCAAGGGTTTGCTGCCCCTGGAGGCGATTCCGGGCCTGAACGGCTTTGTGCTGTTTTTTGCTTTGCCGTGCATGCTGTTTCGTTTTGGGGCCAGTACCCCGATCGCGCAACTGCTGGATGCCGGGGTCTTTTTGACGTATCTCTTTTGCGCCCTGGTCATGGTGGCCTTCACCATCGCCATCAGCCTCAATTCACGCATCCGCTGGAGTGATGCATCCCTTGGCGCATTGGTGGCGGCTTTTCCCAACACCGGCTTCATGGGCGTGCCGCTTTTGGTGGCTTTGCTGGGACCTGCTGCTGCGGGCCCGGCGATTGTGACCATTTTGGTGGACATGGTGATCACCAGCTCCTTGTGTGTGGCACTGTCCCGCATGGATGCGGCAGGCGAGCATGGCGTGAGCGTTGCCGTTCGCAAAGCGCTGGCGGGAGTGGTCAGAAATCCCATGCCTTGGGCGATTTCCCTGGGGGGCGCGTTTTCCTTTTGGAACCTCGAGCTGATCGGCCCGGTGGGTAAAACCGTCGGTTTGTTGGCCGATGCGGCCTCGCCTGTGGCGCTGTTCACCATTGGTGCGGTGTTGGCCCGCTCGCAAATGCTGGCGCATGAGCGGCCTCATGGTCCGCTGCGTGTGGGCGACTATCTGCCGGTGGCGGTGATCAAATTGCTGGTCCACCCGGTGTTGGTGCTGCTGGTGACGGCGGTGGCGGTGCAGTGGGGCGTGAAGATCGACCATTTCGCCTGGATGGTGATGGTGCTGGTGGCCGCTTTGCCCAGTGCCAGCAATGTGTCGCTGCTGGCCGAGCGCCTGGGGGCCGACAACGGGCGAATTGCTAGCATCATCCTGGTGACCACCTCGGTGGCCTTCTTGACCTTCTCGGGCGCGGTGGCTTTGCTCAAGCCCTGACAGCCCCTTCGACACCATGCAGCTTCCATGCAGGCATGCGCCCGAGCCATCAATGTTCTGTATTCAGCCTCGACATGGCCTTGAGCCGAAGCCAGCAGCGTCGGACCTGAAGGTGCCGACCTACGGGGGCGGTATTTGTAGGTCGGTGGCTTTAGCCCCGACACAAACCTTTGCGCAGGCGCCGCTGTCGAAGCCGAACTCAGCTCAGGCATGGGGGAGTTCGGTTCAAATCGCCTGCGGGTCCACGTCCACCAGCCAGCGGATCACGCCTTTGTGTTCGGGTTGGCTGCGCAAGTGGTGCAGCACGCCGTGCAGGTGCCACAGCATTTTTTGCAAAGCCATGCGCGACGGGCTTTCGAGCAGCATTTGGGCGCGTTCCACATCGGCCACGCGCTGCATGCTCATGGGCACGGCGGGGTAGAGGCTCACTTGCATCACCAAGTCGGCCGTGGTGGGGTCAGCGCTCAGCTGGGCTTCGAGTTGTTCACGCGCTGCATTGAGCAAGCCTTGCGCCACGTCTTGGCTGCGGGCGTCGGCACGCAGCAGGGCCTGGTGGCTGATGGGTGGCAAGTCGGCGGCGGTGCGCTCGGCCAGCTCGCTGGCGGCAAAGGCCGGGTAGTCGTGTTTTTTGAGCGCTTCAAACAGCGGGTGCGTGGGGTGGAAGGTTTGCACCCACATCTCGCTGGTGGCGCTTTGGCTGGCTTCGCGCCCGGCACGACCCGCCGCCTGCATGAGCAGAGCAAACAGCCGCTCAGGTGCCCGAAAGTCGCTGGAAAACAGCGCCGTGTCAGGGTTGACCGCCGCGACCAAGGTGATGCGCCTGAAATCGTGCCCCTTGGCAATCATTTGCGTGCCCACCAGGATGTCCACCTCGCCCGAGTGCACCGAGGCCAGCTGGCTTTCGAGTGCGCCTTTGAGGCGCGTGGTGTCGGCGTCGATGCGGGCGATGCGAATGGGTGAACCGTCCGGGCGCTTCACATGGGCCAGCAGTTCGCCCAAGTGTTCTTCGAGTTGCTCGGTGCCCCGGCCAATGGGGGCGATGTCGGCGTTGCCGCATTCGGGGCAGGCCCGTGGCACGCGTTCGGTCAGGCCGCAATGGTGGCAGCGCAGCGTGCGGTCAATCTTGTGGAACACCCGGAACGCGCTGCAGTGTTTGCATTCGCTTTTCCAGCCGCAATCGGCGCAGTGCAGCACCGGGGCGTAGCCGCGCCGATTCAGCAGCAACATGCATTGCTCGCCGCGCTCCACACGTTCTTGCAAAGCGGCCAGCAGTGGCGCGGACAGCACGGCTTTTTTGGCCTGGTGGTTCATGTCCACGCGGCGCACCTTGGGCAGCAAACCTGTGCCAATGCGCGAGGGCATGTGCAGACGGACATAGCGCCCACCTTCGTCAGCCGGGCGGCTCAGGTGCCAGCTTTCCAGTGAAGGTGTGGCCGAGGCCAAGAGCACCTGCGCGTTTTGCAGGCGGCCGCGGTACACCGCTAAATCGCGGGCCGAGTAACGCGCACCTTCTTGCTGCTTGTAGCTGGGGTCGTGTTCTTCGTCGACCACGATGAGTTTGAGTTGCGGCATGGACGCAAAGATGGCCATGCGCGTGCCCAGTACGATGCGGGCATGGCCAGCGTGGGCGGCCAGCCAGCCCTTCAGGCGCTGGGCGGGCGTCATGCCGCTGTGCATGGACACCACCGCTTCGGCGCCAAAGCGCGACTGCACACGCGCTTCGAGCTGCGGCGTGAGGTTGATCTCGGGCACCATCAGCAAAGCTTGGGCTTGCGGATCGGCTTGCAGCATGCGCTCGACGGCTTGCAAATACACCTCGGTTTTGCCGCTGCCGGTGCTGCCGAACAGCAAAAACGGGCCTGGGCCCGCTTCCATTTGTGACAATACCGTTTGTTGCTCCTCCGACAGGGCGGGGCCGGGCTGCACGGCAATGCTGGCGGGTTGGGCTTGTTTTTTCAGGCGGCGGGCCAGTTGTTCCGAACTCAGGTCGCGCAATTGGGGGGGCAAGGCTGACAGGGCCACTTCGCCCAGTGAGCGTTGGTAATACTGGGCCGAGAACTGCACCAGTTGCCGCCAGGCGTTGTCCAGAGGCGGTAGACCGGCCAGCAGACCCGTCGCGTCGCGCACGGCCGATACAGGCATGTCGGCGGGGGCCGCATCTGACTCTGCCCACACCACACCCAAGACCTCGCGCTTGCCCAAGGGCACCCGCACCAATTGGCCAGGTGCCACTTCAAAGGGGCAACGGTAGCTCAGCAAGCCTCCGATCTGGCTGTGTGCGGGGGTCTGGACGGCGACGTCGATCCAGTGGTGGGTGCTCACATTTTTTCCAGTGTTTTGTCGGTGTTGGCAAATTTGAAGATTATCAAAATTCTTCAAATCTGGCCTAAGTCCTTGATTTCAAAGTGCTTTGGCAGGTATCCCAAGAAACTGTGGATAACTTTGTGGAAAAGCGGGTCAGGATGCTTGCGAAGCCTTGAAAATCAAGCCTTCCACTAGATTGCCCATCCAATGTGCAGATTAAAAAAGTTCTTTTAAATCAATGACTTGAAAATTTCGGTGTAGATCGAATCCAGTGTTATGAGATGTACAGTTCAACACAATGCAACTGGAATTTTTGTGCATAAGTCAAGCATCCAAATGCATTTATTTTCTAAAAAAATGGCATTTGGAACTCGGTTTTTATGCTAACCGGGCATCAGGCTGGTGCTCGCAATTGGCGAGAGTGCTGGTGCACCGCTTCCACCAGGGCCGACACGTGTTCGGGCGATGTGAATTGGCTGATGCCGTGGCCCAAATTGAAGATGTGTGTGGGGCCTGTGCGCGTGGCATCGGTGTGCGGTGTGCCAAAGCTGTCGAGCACGCGGCGGGCTTCCTTGGCGATCTGCTCGGGCGGCGCGAACAGCACGTTCGGGTCGATGTTGCCTTGCAAGGCCTTGCCGGGCCCGCCGACTTGCCCACCCACCAAGGCGCGGGCACGGCCCAGGTTCATGGTCCAGTCCAGGCCCAGCACGTCGCAGTTCAGACCGGCCATCTCGGGCAGCCACAGACCACCGCCTTTGGTGAACACGATGCTCGGGATGCGCTGGCCGTTGTGCTCGGTCTTGAGCTGGCTCAGCACGCGGGCTGTGTAGGCCAGGCTGAATTCCTGGAAAGCGCCATCGGCCAGCACGCCGCCCCAGCTGTCGAAGATCATGGCCGCTTGGGCACCGGCTTCGATCTGGGTGTTCAGGTACAGGGCCACGGCATCGGCGTTGATTTCCAAAATGCGGTGCATCAGGTCGGGGCGGCTGTACATCAGGCTTTTGACCTGGCGGTAGTCATCCGACCCTTTGCCCTCGACCATGTAGCAAGCCAGTGTCCAGGGGCTGCCGGAGAAGCCGATCAGTGGCACGCGGCCGTTCAGCGCCTTGCGGATACTGGTCACAGCATCGAACACGTAGCGCAGCTTGTTCATGTCGGGCACGGCCAGCTCGGCCACGGCGGCTTCGTCGCGCACGTTTTTGGCAAAGCGCGGGCCTTCGCCCTGGGCGAATGACAGGCCCAAGCCCATGGCGTCGGGCACGGTGAGGATGTCGCTGAACAAAATGGCCGCGTCAAAAGCGTAGCGCTCCAGCGGCTGCAAGGTCACTTCGGTGGCGTAATCCACGTTGGTGGCCAGGCCCATGAAGCTGCCCGCTTTGGCGCGGGTGGCGCAGTACTCGGGCAAATAACGACCAGCCTGGCGCATCAGCCAGATGGGGGTGTGGTCGGTGGCCTGGCGCAGGCAGGCGCGCAAAAAGGTGTCGTTGGCCAGCGGCGCAAACGAAGAATTCGAGGGGGATGCGGAACTTGTGCTCATCCCCCGATTGTCGCAGGTGCCGTCAGGGGGCTTTACAGGCCCCGCAGCGCCGCTTGCACCTCGGCCACCGAGGGCAATTCCGACAAGATGACTGGTGCTTTGCCTGGTGCGTACAGCGCATAAACCGGCACGCCGCTGCGGCCCAGCGCCGTCAGGGCCTGGGTGATGGCCGCGTCGCGCCGTGTCCAGTCGGCCCGCAGCAGCGTGACTTTGCGGGCGTCGAAGTCGACCAGCAAGGTCGGGTCGGACAAAGTGGTTTTCTTGTTGTACTGACAGGTCACGCACCAGGCGGCGGTGAAGTCCACAAACACGGGGCGACCGGTTGCCAGCTCGGACTGCAAGCGGGCTTCAGACCAGACTTGCCAGCGGGGGGCTGATTCGCTGGCCGTGGTCGGGTTGAGCGGCGGTTCGCGCAACGCGCTGGGCAGCACAGCCGCGCCAAGCCAGGCAAGCCCAGCCAGCGCCAGGGCGCTCAGCACCCAGCGGGCGCGGCTTTGCAAGCCCCAGGCCCACGCACCAAAAGCCACGCACAAGAGCACGGCCAACAGGGCGCTGGCCCCGTCGATGCCGGTTTGCTGGCCCAGCACCCACAACAGCCAAATGACGGTGGCAAACATTGGAAAAGCCATGGCTTGACGGAACACCGCCATCCAAGCCCCGGGCCTGGGCAGGGTGCGGGCCACCGCGGGCCAGAGGCTGGCCGCCAAATACGGCAGGGCCATGCCCAAGCCCATGGCCGCAAAGACGCTCAGGGCTTGCCAGGCGGGCAAGGCGATGGCCAAGCCCAGCGAAGCCCCCATGAAGGGCGCGGTGCACGGCGAAGCGATCGCTACCGCCAGCACGCCGGACAGCGCCGCATTGACGGTGGGGCGGCGGCTCTGCCAGTTGGCCAAGCCGCTGGGCACCATCTGCCCGAATTCAAAAACACCCGCCAGGTTCAGACCCAGCAAGGTGAACAGCACCGCCAGCGCCGCCACCACCGAGGGCGACTGCAATTGAAAGCCCCAGCCCAGTTGCTCGCCCGCGCTGCGCAGCGCCAACAAGACCGCTCCCAGCAAAACCAGCGACAGCACCACACCGGCGGTGTAGGCCAGGCCAGCAGCACGGTGTTCAGCGCGGCTTTGGCCTGGCTGTGTGAAGCCCAGCACCTTGATGGCCAGCACCGGGAACACGCAAGGCATGAGGTTAAGAAGCAAACCACCAATGAAGGCCCCCAGCCATGCCAGGGCCAGGCTGCTCGCGCTGGTGGACGCTGGGCGTGCCTGGGCATTGTCTTGCAGTGCTTTGGCCAAGGCCGGCGACACACCCGCCGCAGGTGCGAGGTCAGGCCAGCTGCCTTGCAGCGGGCTGCTCACTTCATAAGCGGGCGCTTGCGGCGCAGTCTCGGGACCACGGGCCACAAGCCACGACAAAGTGCTGGGGCTTTCGCTGCGCTCGTCCGAAACGGACACCTTTGCCGTCCAGCGCTCGCCTTGCCAGCTTTGCGTCCAGGTTTTGCCTTGCACGGTCGCGTTGTTCACCACATTGGGGGTGACAGGAAACAGGCTCAAGGTTTGACCGCGCCAGGCTGCAGGCAGCTGGTTGACTTGAAGCGTCAGGCTGCGGCCATCGGCCGAGAGGCTGACGGCGTGAGCGCCGGGCAGCGCTTGGGGGCTTTGTTTTTGCGCGGCGTCAAACAGGCTGCTGTGCAAGGCGGTGGCGCTTTGCACGGGCAGACTCAGCTCAAACTGGCCTTCTTGCGGGATGCACTCTTGGCGGCAAACCAGCCATTCGGCCTGCAGTTGGATTTTCAAAGGCCCCACTACAGGGGCTTTGAAGTCGGGGCCCACCGTCACGGCCACGGGCAGCAGCACAGAGCCTTCGTAGCCGTAGTTGGCGAGGGTGCCGATCGGGATTTTCTTGGGCAAAGGCCAGGCGATCTCGCCTGCTTGCAAGCCTGCCGGCAGTTTCCACTGCAGACGGGTGGGCAGGCCCGAGTCGCCGGGGTTTTGCCAATAGGTGTGCCAATGCGGCTGGTGCTGGATGTGCAGTCCCAGCCAGAAGCTTTGTCCCGCTTGAACACCTTGCGGCGCATGGGCCAGCAACTCAGCGCGGACTTGGTCGGTTTTGACAGTGGCACCCACAACTTGGGCTTGGCTGGTGGCCCCTATCAGGCAGGCGAATACGACCGCACACACGGCACCTGAATGGGTGCCAATGCGGCGCAGGGCAGACAAGAAAAGCATCAGGTTCAACATCAGGCGGTCGGGTGCCCTCGGGGCGAGGGCATTGCATGGAAAGTGGCACTGTACACCGTGGGGCTGGGCTCCATTAAGATGCGGGCATGCATACCCCTCACCGTTTTTGGGCCGATCTGACGACCACCGACTTTGCCGCGCTGGCGCTGGACCGCACCATCGCCGTCTTGCCCGTGGCGGCCACCGAACAGCATGGCCCGCATTTGCCACTGTCAGTGGACACTGATCTGGTGGAGGGCGTGGTCACTGCCAGCTTGCCGCATTTACCGGCCGACTTGCCGGTCTTGTTCTTGCCCACGCAAACGGTGGGCTTCAGCCCCGAACACGCCCGCTTTGCGGGCACTTTGACACTCAAGTCCGAAACCATTGTCCGTTTGTGGACCGACATTGGCGAGTCGGTCGCGGCCAGCGGCGTGCGCAAACTGGTGCTGCTGAACGCCCATGGCGGTCAGGTCAGCGTGATGGATCTGGTGGCGCGTGATTTGCGTGCACGTCTGGACATGCTGGTGTACAGCGTGAGCTGGTTCAACCTGCCCTTGCGTGATGCCCAAGGCCAGGATGTCAACGCCCTGTTCAGCGCTGAGGAGCACCGCTTTGGCGTGCATGCGGGTGACGTGGAAACATCCATGATGCGGGCTTTGAAACCCGACCGGGTGCGCATGGCGGCGGCGAAAAATTTCCGATCCACCTCGCAAGACCGCGCCGAGCGGTTTGCGATTTTGGGCAATGGCCGCAGCGCCAAGCTGGGCTGGCAAATGCAGGACTACAACGCGCAGGGCGCTGCAGGCAACGCGGCCGCAGCCACCGCCGAAAAAGGCCAGGCTTTGCTGGACGCTTCAGGCCGCGCTTTGGCCCAGTTGTTGGTGGAAATCGACCAACTGCCGGTCGACACTTTGCGTTCGCAGATCGGCTGATCAGAAGCTGGGCAAGACCAGCTCGCAGTGGTCGCGGCTGACGCTGCGCGGGCATTCGCGTGTGGTGTCCAGGCAGCCGCCTTCGGCATACACCCCTTTGGCGTCGCGCATGCGCAACATGCGGCCCAGCACCGCTTGCACGGCTTGCGGGTCGGCCATGGTTTGCGCCACGCGCTGCTCGACCACGCTTTCGTCCATGTGCAATTGGCCTTGTGCGTCGGCGTAGACGCCATCGCGCCAGTGGTAAATCTCCACTGCTTTGGATTCGAGGGTGTAGGGCTGGTCGCGCTTCCAGAAGTTACTGAACAGGCCCCCGCCCAAATAAATGACCCACGAGCCTTCGTAGCCCATGACATCGGAGGAGCGCTCGTCGGGGTTGCGAAACCACAAGCGGTCACCCGGCACGTAGTAACGCGCGGGCAGGGGTTGGCTCATGCTGCCGTATTCGACCAGGAACACGTCGTGGAACTGCCCCGAACGGATGGCGTGGATTTCGTTGATGGCCTGCAATTGGGCCAGCAGGTCGGGGTGGTGGTGGTGCAACTCTTGCGCAATGCCCAGCAAGATCACGTATTCGGTGGCGCGGTAGCAAGAAAAGTCGTAAAGCTTGCCGGTGGCTTCGGGCTGGGTGGCGGCGATCAGGGCATCGATCAGGCAGCGCCCGGGCTTGAGCGTGAAGCCGCGCTCCTCGTCGTATTGCCAATAGGCTTCGGGGCGCTCAGCAGCTTCGGTTTTGAAGGCGAGCGCAGTTTTGCGGGCCGCCAGGGTCATGTGACGGCGCACACGGACATGCGAGGCCAAGGCGTCCAAACTGGCAAAACTGAAACGCAGTGGCGAGCCCAGCAAGGCGATCAGGATTTCTCGGTCCAATGCATGGACATCGCTGCACAGTGCCTCGTGTCCCAGACGTTGGTGCAGATAGAGGGTGTCGTGTTGCGGCATCCAGGCCGCTTGCAGCTCCGGCCGCAGGCTGACCACGCTGTGCAGGCCCTGAGAATCGGCAATGACGAGGTTCTGGATGCTGTCTTGCAGCTGGTAGGGCGCAAGCCATTGCGCCCATTGCCGCTGTGAAGTGGTGGCATCGGTTCCAGGCGAGCAGGGCAGCGCGATACCGCCTTCTCGCAACTCAAGCGCCGCATGTGCGGCATACGCATTCATGCAGACATTGTGCCTACAAGGTGCGACGGTTTTCCTAGGGAATTACGAGGTGTTTTCAGGCGTAAGTGACCCATTCGCGGTGCGCGTCCGAGTCCAGGTGCGGCAGCGTGTTGTAAGTCAGCAGCATGTGCCGCTTGGGGTTGAAGACGAACTCGGTCAGCGCCGTGTTGCGGATGCGCAGGTTCAGCTCGATTGTGGTTTCAGCGGGTGCGCCCAACACTTGACCGACGGCCGTTGATATGGGGCCGCCGCTGGAGACGATCATCACGTCACCCGCATGGTTTTGGCGCACATGGTCCAGCGCCGCTTCGATGCCGCCCACAAAGTCTTTGTAGCTCGGCATGCCGCGCGGTTGGGTGCGCCCGGCCATCCACGCTTGCAGGGCGTCGCGCAGCAGCCGAAAGTGGTGGCGGTACAACTCGGGCGTGTCGGGTTTGGCCAGGGGCTCGGGGTGGATGGCTTCGATCAGCGCGTGGCTGTCGTATTCGTTCAGACCGGGCCAGACCTCGGGGGTGTGTGTCAGACCTGCGCCTTGGGCGATGCCCTCCCAGGTTTGGCGGTGGCGTTTGAGGCTGCCCATCAGCACGGCCTCTACCGGCTGGGCCTTCAGTTTGGCCTCCAGGTATTGGCCCAAGCGCAGCGCTTGTTGATGGCCCAGCGGGCTGAGTTGATCGTAATCATCGGCCCCAAATGAGGCTTGTCCGTGGCGGACCAAATAGAGTGTTCCCATGCGCTGCGATTGTGCGCAGTCGCTTGAGGCAGGACTGTCGCTGGGGTGATTGGTTTACAGCGTGACTTGCCCGCTGATGCACCCCACCACATCACCGCCGACCCACACTTGGTCTTGCGCATCGCGCGACAAGAAGACTTGTCCGGCGCGGCCCAGCGCCGTGCCTTGCCGTGCGCTGTAGGTGCTGGGCATGTGGCCTTCGGCCATCAACCACTGCGCCAGCGATGCATTGAGGCTGCCGGTGACGGGGTCTTCGGCAATGCCGACAGGGGCGGCAAAGCCGCGCACTTCCAGGTCGGTGGTGTCCTTGGCCACAGGGCTGGTTTGGGCAAAAGCGCGTGCCTCGCGGTTGGCGCGGCGGATCAGGCCTGCTGCAGGGGCTGCCCTGCGTGCGGCCACGCCGACTTTGGTGTTCAGGCGTTTGAGTGCGGCATGGTCCGGTTGGAGTGCCAACACGGTGTCGACATCGTGGACCAGCAGGCCCAGCCAGTGAGGGCCGTTGTTCAGGTCTTGCGCGGCCAGCAACTCGTCGGCATGCAGACCCAAGGCTGCCAGCACCTCGGCCAGCAGGGCGGGCTCGGGTGTCTGGCGTTGCAAAGGCGGCGCGGCAAAAGCCCAACGGCCATTGAGCGATTGCAGCGTGACCAAGCCCACACCGCATTCCTGCACCAGTTGGCCGTTTTGGCGGGGCTGACCGCCCGCACTCAGCCAGGCGTGTGCTGTGCCCAG
>JBEEJQ010000064.1:0-14528 GCA_041169105.1 Pseudomonadota bacterium
GATGGCCAAAGGTGAGTTGGCCGGCATGCTGACTTTCCGTGAAGTGATCCAGCGCATCGTCAAAAACGGCGGCCAGGTGGGCAGCACCACCGTCAACGACGCCATGGACAGCACGCCCATGACCTGCACCAGCGAGACCGATCTGGACGAAGTGCGCCGCATGATGCTGGACCGCCACGCCCGCTACATGCCCGTCATGGACGGCCGCATGCTGATGGGCGTGATCAGCTTCTACGACGTCGCCAAGGCCGTGGTCGATGGCCAGAACTTCGAAAACAAGATGCTCAAGGCCTACATCCGCGATTGGCCGGATGAGGCCAACGCAGAGCCCGGCGTCAAGATCTGAGCCTGAAACGCTCATCAAAGGGCCTGATTCCGATAAGGGGTCAGGCCCTTTGTCTTTGGGGTGTACCGTTCGGGGATAATCCATGCATGAGCGGCAATACCTTCGGAACCCTATTCAACGTCACCAACTTTGGTGAATCCCACGGCCCGGCCATTGGCTGCGTGATCGACGGCTGCCCTCCGGGCTTGCCGCTGTCTGAGGCCGACATCCAGCCCGACCTGGACCGTCGCCGCCCCGGCACCAGCAAATTCGTCACCCAGCGCAACGAACCCGACGCGGTGCAGATCGTCTCGGGCGTGTACCAGGGCCTGACCACGGGTACCCCGATTTGCCTGCTGATCCAGAACACCGACCAGCGCAGCAAGGACTACGGCGACATCCTGCAGACCTTTCGCCCCGGTCATGCCGACTACACCTACTGGCGCAAATACGGCCTGCGCGACCCGCGCGGCGGTGGCCGTTCGTCGGCCCGCCTGACCGCGCCCATGGTGGCCGCAGGGGCTGTGGCCAAGATGTGGCTCAAGGAAAAATTGGGCACCACCTTTGTCGGCTGCATGACGCAGATCGGCGATGTGCCGATCGGCTTTGAGAGCTGGGACCATGTCCCGAACAACCCGTTTTTTGCCCCAGTGGCCGATGTGTCGGCGCTGGAGGACTACATGAACGCTCTGCGCAAGTCGGGCGATTCGTGCGGTGCGCGCTTGCGTGTGGTGGCCCGTGGCGTGCCTGTGGGCTTGGGCCAGCCGCTGTTTGACAAGATGGATGCCGACATCGCTTACGCCATGATGGGCATCAACGCCGTCAAGGGCGTGGAGATCGGTGCGGGCTTTGGCTGCGTCACGCAAAAGGGCAGCACCGCCGGTGATGCGCTCACGCCCGAGGGCTTTGTGGGCAACAACGCCGGTGGCGTGCTGGGGGGCATCACCACCGGGCAAGACCTGGAAGTGTCGATCGCCATCAAACCCACCAGCTCGATCCTGATCCCGCGCGATTCGATTGACTCGAACGGCCAGCCCACCGAGGTCATCACCAAGGGGCGGCATGACCCGTGTGTGGGCATCCGTGCCACCCCGATCGCCGAGGCCATGTTGGCGCTGGTGGTCATGGACCATGTCTTGCAGCACCGTGCCCAATGCGGTGATGTGGCGCACGACGTGGCACCGATCGCAGCCGTCAAGCCCTGATGCCCGACAGCCGCAAGCCGCTGCTGCCTTTTGCGGCCATGTCGGCCGCCTACTTCGCGCACATCGGGTTTTTCAACCCCTACCTGCCGCTTTGGCTCAAAGAGATGGGCATGGGCCTCTTGGCCATCAGCGTGCTCACTTCGGTGCAGGCGGCCACCCGCTTGTTTGCGCCCTATGCCTGGGGCGCTTTGAGCGACCGCACGGGTGAGCGGGTCAAGCTGCTGCGTTTGGGTGCGGCGGTGGCCTTTGCATCGGCATGTTTGCTCTGGCTGGACTGGGGGCCGGTGGGCTTGGGCCTGGTCTTGCTGGTCATGTTCACCCACACGAGTTCGATGATGCCCATGAGCGAAGCGGCCATGGCCCACCTGGTCAGCCAGGGCGGGGGCTTTGATGCCAAGCGCTATGGGCGTGTTCGCCTGTGGGGCTCGCTCGGTTTTCTGGTCACGGTGTTCGTGGCGGGGGCTTGGTTCGAGGCCTTTGGCATGCACCACTTTCCGGGCTGGACGGTGTTCAGCCTCGGCGCTGTCTTGCTCAGTGCTTTTTGGCTGCCCGATCTGAAAGAAGCCGCGCATGCCGAGCATGCGCACCTGCCGGTGTGGCCCGTGCTGCGGCAGACGCAGGTGCTCTGGTTTTTTACTGCGGCGTTTTTCCATGTGCTTTCGCACATCGGCATTTATGTGTTTTTCTCGCTGTACCTGGATTCCTTGGGCTACAGCAAAACCATGATCGGCGTGCTCTGGGCGGTGTCCGTCGCAGTCGAGATCGTGTGGTTTTTCACCCAGTCGCGCTGGCTGCCGCGCCTGCCTTTGACGGCCTGGTTGGTCGCCTGTTCGGCGGCCATGGTGCTTCGCATGGTGCTGACCTCGGCGTGGGCCGATGTGCTGTGGGTTTTGCTGCTGGCGCAAGCCATCCATGCGCTGACTTTTGCCGCGCACCACACGGCCTGCATTGCTTTGCTGTCGCACCATTTTCCGGGCCGCTTGCGCGGGCGGGGCCAAGCCTTGTACACCGTGATCGCTTATGGCTTTCCGGGGGTGTTGGGCGGCTTGTTGGGCGGCATGCTCAGTGAGCGTTGGGGTTTGCAGTCGGTGTTTGCCATCAGCGTGGTGACCAGCGGGGTGGCCACGGCCGCTGCGTGGAAGGTTTGGCGCTTGCAGCACCCGGCCAATGCTCAGGAGGTGTCGTCATGAGCCTCTTGCCTGATTTTCTGCCACCGGATGTGAAGCGAGATCTGGCCGGTGTGCAGCGCCATGTGACGCAGTGCGAAGGCGCAGGTACCGTGTGGCACGCTTGGGGCGAGGTCGATCGTCCTGTGGTGGTTTTGTTGCACGGCGGCAGTGGCAGCTGGACGCATTGGGTGCGCAACATCGCACCCTTGCGCGATGCCGGCTGGCGTGTGCTGGTGCCCGACTTGCCAGGGTTTGGCGACTCGGACTTGCCTACTGGCTGCACCGATGTGGACGCCTTGCCCGAGCATCTGCATGAGGGCTTGCGCCAATTGAACCCGGCAGGCCCTGTGGCCTTGGTGGGTTTTTCGTTTGGCGGCATGGCGGCTGCGCTGTGGTTGGATGCCTTCCCGAAAGACGCAGAGCAATTGGTGATGGTGGGCGCGCCCGGGATGGGCTTCGCTTTGCCCGAGCGCATCCCGCTCAAAGGCTGGCGTCATTTGCCCACGCCCGAGGCGCAAGCCCAGGTGCACCGGCACAACCTGATGGCCCTGATGCTGCAAAGGCCCGAGTCCCTGGACGATCTGGCGCTGAGCCTGCACACCGCCAATGTGCAGCGCGACCGCATGCCGCGCAGGCGTTTGTCTGCGACCGATATCGTGGCGCAGACGCTGCCCAAGCTGCAAGCCCGCATCAGCGCGATTTATGGTGAACACGACGCCTTGTACCGGGGCTGTTTGCCTGCGCTTGAGGCGGCCATGCAGGCGGGGGCTGTCCATTGGGGGCAATGGCACACCGTGCCCGGAGCCGGGCATTGGGTGCCCTACGAGGCGGCTGAGCGTTTTGATCAGGCTTTGCTGAGCGTGCTGGGTTCCAAGGCTGCTTGAGCCGCGTGAGTCCCCTGGCTGTATTGGGCTATTGAGGAGGCGCTGATCGGCCCATTGCATCCGCGTTCAAAATAGCTTCTTTCCATTTGAATTGGCAGAGTCCGCCCATGACCACCACCTTGAAAATTGATTTCGTCTCCGACATCGCCTGCCCCTGGTGCGCTGTGGGTTTGAGCGCACTTGAAAACGCCTTGGAGCGCCTGCAAGGCGAGGTCAAGGCCGAGCTGCATTTCCAGCCCTTTGAGCTCAACCCCCATATGCCCCCAGGCGGCCAGGATTTGGGTGAGCACCTGACAGAAAAATACGGCTCGACCCCCGAGCAACAAGCCCAGATCCGCCAGACCATTTCTGCCCGCGGGGCCGAGGTGGGCTTTGAGTTCCATCCCGGGGGCCGTGGCCGTGTGTACAACACCTTTGAAGCGCACCGCTTGCTGCACTGGGCCGAGGGCCAAGGCGAAGGCCAACAACACGCCTTGAAAAAGGCCTTGTTGCGTGCTTACCAAGGCCGCGCCGAATGTGTGGAAGACCCCGAGGTCTTGCTGGCCGCCGTGGCCGATGCGGGCCTGGATGTGGCTGCAGCCCGCGAAGTGTTGGCCAGCCAGGACAACGCTTTGGCCGTGCGCGAGCGCGAGCAGTATTACGTGCAAGCGGGCATCCGTTCGGTGCCAGCCGTCATCATCAACGACCGCCATTTAATTTCCGGTGGTCAGCCGGTCGAGGTGTTTGAACAAGCCTTGCGGCAGATCGCTGCAGGCCAGGTTTCTTGAGGAAAGGTCATAGCGCCATGAGCCGCACACCGGTTTTGTTTGTCTCGCACGGCTCGCCCATGTTTGCGCTCGACCCGGGCAGCACAGGGCCTGCATTGATCGCCTGGGTGCAAGCCCACGCGCCGGCACCAGCGCTCAAGGGCATCGTGATCATGTCGCCGCACTGGATGACGCGGGGCATTGGCGTCATGAGCACGCCTGAGCCTGAGACTTGGCACGACTTTGGCGGCTTCCCGGATGCGCTGTACCAATTGCAGTACCCCGCCAAGGGCGACACAGCACTGGCCCGCCAAGTGCTCGATTTGTTGCAAGCGGCTGACTTGCCCTGTGGCGAAGACCCCGAGCGCCCGTATGACCACGGGGCCTGGATTCCCTTGCGCCAGATGTACCCTGAGGCCAACGTGCCAGTGGTGCAAGTGTCTTTGCCTGCCCATGTGCCTACTTCGGTGATTTACGCCATCGGTCAGGCCCTGGCACCGCTGCGCGAGCAAGGCATTTTGCTGATCGGCTCAGGTGGCATGACGCACAACCTGCGCGAGTTGCGCCGCGAAGCAGGCCCCACCGAGCCGTATGTCACCGACTTTTGCGGCTGGGTCGAGCGGACCTTGCACAGCAGTGACTTGACCGCCATGCTGGACTACCGCGCCCGTGCGCCCGGTGCAACACGCGCACACCCCTCCGATGAACATTTCTTGCCCATCTACTTTGCGCTGGGCGCTGCAGGCTGGGGCTCCAATCCCGAGGTGCAGCCGCAATACATCAGCCGCGAAGTGATTTACGGATCGCTGTCCATGGACGCTTTCAGCTTTTCATGAACACTGAAACTTCCCCTGCGTTGACGGTTTATTTCGACGGTTCTTGCCCGCTGTGCCGGCGCGAGATCGCGCTGTACCGACGCCTGCCGCAAGCGGCCCAGCTGGCTTGGGTCGACGTGAGCGAAGGTCAGGCTTTGGGCGAGGACCTCAGTTGCGCGGCCGCCATGGCGCGTTTTCATGTGCGCGACACGCAAGGCCGTTTGTTCAGCGGTGCTGCAGCGTTTTCAAAAATGTGGCGGCAGTTTCCGGGCTGGCGTTGGCTGGGGTACTTGTCGGCTTGGCCGCCGCTGTCCTGGTTTTTTGAGCTGGCGTATCGGGCATTTTTGCCGGTACGTCCGCGTTTGCAAAAGTGGGTTCGTCAATGGTCAGGGGAGGAGCGCTCGTGAACTTTTCCATTTGCATGCGCCAAGTGAGCCGCTTTGCTGCTTGGGGTCTGTTGTCTCTATGTGCCGTGCACACCGTGCAGGCACAGGTGGGTGACAAGGTCGTGCTGCCCTTTGTGACCATCGACCGTACCGAAGTCACCATTGCTCAATTCGATCGCTATGTGCGGGCCACGGGCACCGTCACGCGGGCCGAAAAAGAAGGTGGTGGTTTTGAATACGGGGCTGGTTGGGAGCGCCGTCCAGGCTGGTCCTGGCGCAAGCCCGATGGCCAAGAGGCGCGCAGTGACTTGCCCGCCGTGCATCTGGACTTTGAGGAGGCCCAGGCTTATTGCCGCTGGGCCGGTGGCCGTTTGCCCACGGGCGCAGAGTGGCAAAAGGCGGGTTTCACCGAGTCGCGCGAAGCGCCGCCCGCGCCTTGGATCAAGGGCCGCACTTACCCCTGGACCACTGGCGACAGCCCACAAGGGGCCAACACCAGTGACGCCGATCCGTGGCCACGTGCAGCGCCTGCGGGTGCCACGCGCGAAGGGGTCAACGGTTTGTACGACATGGGCGCCAATGTGTGGGAGTGGACCACCGATGCGCAAGGCGAACAACGCCGAACGGTGGGCGGTTCCTGGTGGTACGGTGCCTTCAACATGAAGGCCGATGTGGTGGCGTTCAAACCTTCCAATTTCTACGCGGTGTACATCGGCTTTCGTTGTGTGTACGACCCCCTCTCACCGGTCAATAAGGCCAAGGCGCAGCCATGATGCAGTCCTTGCCACAAGGCTACCGTGCCTTGGTGTTCGGTGCGAGTGGAGCCATCGGCGGGGCCATGGTGCAAAGGCTTCAAGCCGATCCACGGTGTCAACTGGTGCAGGGGATTTCTCGGTCCACTCAGCCTGGATTTGATCTGTTGGACGAGGCCAGTTTGGTCGCATGTGCCGCCGCGTTGGCACCAGCGGGGCCTTTTCATCTGGTCATCGATGCCACCGGTGCACTCATGCTGGGAGAGCACGGCCCGGAAAAGCGGCTCGATGAATTGGATGCCGATCGCTTGCTGCGAGCCATGCACCTCAATGCGGTGGGGCCGGCCTTGCTGCTCAAGCACTTCACGCCCTTGCTGGCCTCTGGGGAACGGGTGATTTGGGCCAAGCTGTCGGCGCGTGTGGGCAGCATCGAAGACAACCGCAAGGGCGGCTGGTACGGTTACCGATCGGCCAAAGCGGCGCTCAACATGTTGCTGCAAACGGCCAGCATCGAGATCGCACGGCGCAGGCCGCTGGCGGTGGTGGCGGCCTTGCAACCGGGCACGGTGCGCTCGGCCTTGAGCCAGCCTTTTGTGGGTGATGCTGCCCTGGAGCCGCTGGATTCGGCTGCGAATTTGCTGCAGGTGCTCGATGCCCTGCAGCCCACTGGCCGCGCCCAGTTTGTCGATCACCAGGGGCAAGCCATTGCTTGGTGAGTGAGGCCTGAAAAGTTACCCCCGCGCACTGTGCGCCAAGCTGTGGATAAGCCCATGAACAAGCCCTGAAAGCCGCATGTTTGTTGGGCTGGCGGGGTGTGCCACAAATTTGAGCAATGAATCCAAGCTGGGGCGATCCGCTGGTCGGAGCGCCGGTCGTAGCGTAGGTCGGAGCTTCAGCTCCGACGTTGATGGCCATGGCCCAGGCGCTTTGACCTTTGCCCAAACCCTTGTCGGGGCTAAAGCCGCCGACCTGCTGGACACTCAAGATCAGCCCAGCGCCTTGGCGATCTTGTGGCGCGGCACGGTGGGCTTGGGGCATTGGTTTTTGGGTAGTTCAAACCATTGGCGCACATCGGCGTCCACGCCTACGCCGTGCATGAAGTTGTAGATGGCTTTTCTCAGGCCCTGGCCGAGCAGGTCGTGGTCCACGCCCGGGGGCATGGGGGTTGGGTCGACAAAGCCCACATCGTTCTTGGCAAAGGTGCCTTCAGGCAGGGGCAGCAGTTTTACGCCATAGGCTTCAGGATTCAGGCCCACGGGCGAGTGAACGGTACAGACAAAGCGGTGGAAAAAGCCGCTGTGGATGCAGCCGTTCTCAAACAGCTGACGCACGTATTCGAGCGCGTCCACCGTGTCTTGCACGGTTTGCGTCGGAAAGCCGTACATCAGGTAGGCATGCACCAGCACGCCCGCATCGGCAAAGCCTTTGGTCACCTGCGCCACCTGTTCGACCGAGACGCCTTTTTTCATGAGTTGAAGCAAACGGTCAGACGCCACTTCGAGTCCGCCCGACATGGCGATGCAGCCGCTTTGCGCCAGCAACTCGCACAACTCGGGCGTGAAGGTTTTCTCAAAGCGGATGTTGCCCCACCAGGAGATCTGCACGCCCCGGCGCAGCAGTTCTTCGGCCAGGGCCTTGAGCGCTTTGGGCGGCGCGGCTTCGTCCACAAAGTGAAAGCCGGTTTGGCCCGTCTCGGCCACGATCTGCTCGATGCGGTCCACCAAGGTGCTGGCCTGCGCGGTTTCGTAGCGACTGATGTAGTCCAGGCTCACGTCGCAAAAGCTGCACTTCTTCCAATAGCAGCCGTGCGCCACGGTCAGCTTGTTCCAGCGGCCATCGCTCCACAGTCGGTTCATGGGGTTGAGCATGTCCAAAAGCGACAAATACTTGTGCAGCGGCAGGCCGTCCCAGGTGGGTGTGCCCACGTCTTCAAAGGCGATGTCGGGCTCTTGCAGATTGATGTACTGAACTTGGCCTGCGTCATTCCGTATGAAAGTGCGCTGCAGGCGCTGCACGCTGCGCTGACCCTGCAGGTGCTCGATCAGGCTGAGCAAAGGGCGCTCGCCGCCGTCGAGCGTGACGAAATCCACATGATCGAAAACCCGTGCGTCTTTCAGCTCCCGCAGCTCGGTGTTCACAAAACCGCCACCCAAACCTATTCGGATGCTGGGGTGCGCCCGCTTGATGCACTGGGCGATGCGAAAAGCCGCATACACCGAGCCGGGGAAGGGCACCGACAGCAACACCAGTTGCGGCTCGTGCCGCTCAACGGCTTGCAGGGCCAGGCGCTCCAGCGTGGTGTCGATCAAATTGGGGGGCTGGGCCAGCACCTCGGCCAGCGCGTCAAAGCTGGGTTGGCTGGCGGCCAGGCGCTCGGCGTAGCGCACAAACTCAAAGCCTTCGTCCACGGCATCGCGCAGCACATCGGCCAGGTCGTTCAGGTACAACGTGGCCAAGTGCCGGGCGCGGTCGGTCTGGCCCAGCGAACCAAAGGCCCAGCCGATGGGGTCGCCGGTGCCGTCGTCGTCATAGGCATCGAGCGCGGCAAAGCGGGGCCCTTCGGGCAGAAATCCTCGGCCCGCAATGCGGTGGCTGAGCGTGCTGTCGCGGCCTTGCAAGAAAGCGATCACTGGGTCGATGCTGACGGCGTAATCGTTGAAATGGTCCAGGAAAAAATTGACTGGGCCGGAGCGTTCTTCGACCGGCAAGGCCAGCGCGGCGTCGCGCAAGGCGGTGAGCCCCTGGCGGTTGAGCAAAGCCAGCACTGTGGCCAGCGCCAGGTCTTCCTGCACTGCATCCAAACCCCGCGAACGCAAAAAACCCGTCAGGTAAGCCGTGGACGGGTAGGGCGTGTTGAGCTGCGTCATCGGCGGTATGAGGCTCAATACTTTGAATGGGGCGGGGCTGGACATGAACAGGCTTGGGCGAATCGGATGGCTGATTATCGGTGCTCAAGGCTTGAGGCCTTAACATCGGGGCCATTCAACGCTGGCAGGGATGGGCCCGGTCATGCGCGAGTTCCTGACCAGAGTTCCCTTTGTCCGAATCACCCACAGAAAACGCTTTGCCACTGACCGATTTTTCGGGGCTGGCCCTGCGTGCGCCTGAACAAGCCAAGCTCAGCCCGGCTCAAAAGCGTTTCAACGAACTGTTGGCCAGGGTCGAAGTCTTGACCCACCACATCCAGCGCTTGCAGGCCTGGTCGGATCGGCACCGTCACGCCCATGTGCAGGCCCTGTACACCGCCGCGCAGCAGATGCGTGAGCTGCGCAAAAGTCTGTTGTTGCTCTTGCATGATCAACTGCACAGCGCCGATTTGACCGCGCATCAGCAGCGCATGGCCCGCAACAAGCTGCGCAGTTTGCTGGAGGTGTTGTCACCGCTGGCCGACCCGCAAGTGCAGGCGCTGGCGGATTTGTATGCGGACGACGATATCGATCAGGAAGAAGCCGAAGAACTGGCCGAGGCGGCTGAGCGTGTGCGTGCCAAGATCGAGGCGGCCTTGGGGCAGCCCATCGACAACCCCAGCCAGTACCGAACGCCCGAGGCCATGGTGACCGCTGCCATGCGCCAGTGGCAACGCCAGCAACAAGCCGGTGATGAGCGCAAGGCGGCCAAGCGCGCTGCCCGCAAAGCCAAAAACAAGCCCGAGGCGAGCCAAGCCGAGGTGCCGCAAACCGATGCCAAGACCACTTTGCGCACCATTTACCGGCAGTTGGCCAGCGCCTTGCACCCGGACCGCGAGCCCAATGAACAAGAACGGGCGCGCAAAACCACGCTGATGAGCGAGGTCAATGCCGCGTATGAAAAAGCCGATCTCACGACCTTGATGCGCTTGCAAATGCTGGTCACCCAGGTGGACCCGCTGGCCAGCTCACGCATGGCCGAAGACAAATTGACGGCGATGTGCGCCTTGCTCAAGGAGCAGGTGACGGCTTTGGAAGATGACCTGGACCAGATGCAGCACCGCCTGTCGCGCGAGCTGTGCATCGCGGTGCGGGCCGATGCCGATGAGGCCGCGATGACGAAGGCCCTGCAGCGCATGCAGGCCGATCAACGCCATGAGGTGGAAAGTCTGGAGGCCGATTTGCGGCGAATTGCGCACGAAGCCGAGCTCAAACGCTGGCTCAAAGAGCAGGCGCAGCTGGCCAAAGAAAAAGCCCGCCAGGAACCTGCGGGCTGGTGGGATTGAGCGCTGGCCCAGGCATCGCCTTGGGCGCTCCTGTTCAGATGATTTTTTGGTAAGCCGCTTCGTCCAGCAGGCTGTCCAGATCGGCCAAGTTAGTCAAGCGGGCTTTGAAGAACCAGCCTTGGCCCAAGGGGTCGGAGTTGGCGAGGGACGGGTCGGCGCGCAAGGCTTCGTTGACCTCGATGATTTCGCCGCCAGCGGGCATGTGCACATCGGCTGCGGCCTTGACCGACTCGACCACACCGGCCACAGCCTTGGCGTCAAACGTGGCACCGATGGCAGGCAGGTCCACAAAAACAATGTCGCCCAGCGTGTCTTGCGCATGGACGGTGATGCCCATCACGGCGATGTCGCCATCGCGTTGCAACCAGGTGTGTTCGTCGGAGAAAAGGAAGGACATGAGTGGCTCTGATTAGGCTTGAAATCAAGAAACGCCCCGGAGGGCGTTTGGTTTTTTCGATTATAGGCAGTCTTACTTGAAGCCCATCGCATGCGGCAGCCAGTTCGACAGCGCAGGCACAAAGGTCAGCAGCACCAGCACCACGCCATGTGCCCAGAGGAAAGGCTTGAGTTCGCGAGTCAGGTCCGACAGCGGCACCTTGGACACGTTGGATGTGACGAAGAGCAGACCGCCCACGGGCGGCGTGATCATGCCCAGCGTGAGGTTGTAGATCACCACCATCGCAAAGTGGATCGGATCGATCCCCAGCTTGGCCGCCACCGGTGCCAAGATGGGCACCAGCACCATCACACCCGGCAGGGGCTCGATGAAGATGCCAAAGATCAGCAAAAAGACGTTGATGACGATCAGGAAAGTCCAGGTGTTCAGTTGCATGCTGGAGATCCAGCCGGCCACAGTCTGGGGCATGCCCTCGATGGTCAAGATCCAGGCAAAGGAGGCGGAGGTGCCGATGATCAGCAGCACCGATGCGGTGAGCAGGGCCGAGCGCGACAGGATGTCGGGCACGGCTTTCCACTCCAACGTTCGGTACACGTATTTGCCGCAGATCAGCGCATAGAACACGGCCACCACTGAAGCTTCTGTGGGCGTGAACCAACCGGCCCGCATGCCGCCCAAAATGAGCACGGGCAGCAAGATCGCGGGCAGGGCTTTCCAGGTGGTGGACAGGATCTCTGCGCCGCTGGGCATTTGCCCATCGCCCTTGTAATTGCGTTGCTTGGAGACGTAGTAGTTCACCAGGCACATGGCCGCGGCAATCAGCAAGCCTGGAATCAAACCCGCGATGAACAGGGCACCCACCGAGACGTTGTCATCGGCCAGGGCGTAGATGATCATGATGATCGAAGGCGGGATGATCGGGCCCACGATGGCTGTGGACGCTGTGAGCGCAGCCGCGTAAGAGCGGCCATAACCGGCCTTGTCCATCATGCGGATCAGCATGGAGCCCGGGCCTGCAGCATCGGCCAAAGCCGAGCCCGAGATGCCCGAAAAGAATGTCAGCGACACCACGTTGGTGTAGCCCAGACCGCCGCGTTTGTGGCCGACAAACTGGCCGGCGAACTTGAGCAGCACCTCGGTCAGCGAGCCGCCGCTCATGAGTTCAGCCGCCAAAATGAAGAAGGGCACGGCCATGAGCGGGAAGCTGTCCACACCGGTGAAGGTCTCTTTGAGCAAGGCCAACATCGGGTAAGCATCGGACAGCACCAGGGCCGTCACGGTGGACAGGCCCAGGGCAAAGGCCACCGGCACACCGATGGCCAGGTAGATGCAGGCGGAAATCAGAAGGATCAGGCTGGCGCTCATAGGGATGCACTCGCGGTGGCGTCAAAGTGGGCATCGCTCGCAAATTCGCGGCGGACGATGTAGCTGCGCACAATCAGCAGCCAATGGATCAAGGTCATGCCCATGCCCAGCGGCAGGGCCAGGTAAACCCAGGCAAAAGAGATCTGGGTGGCCGGGGTGATTTGGTACTGGGTGCGGTCCATGTACTGCAAGCCAAACCAGATGCAAAACACGCAAAAGGCGGTGACCAGCAAGACAATCAAGACCCGCAAGGCCTGCGCGGCACGAGGCGGCAAGCTGTCTTGAAGGTTATCGATGGCAATGTGCCCGCCGTAGCGCAGCACCGGGCCACAGCCGATGAAGGTCAGCCAGATCATCATGTGCCGGGCCACTTCTTCGGCCCATTCGATCGACTGGTTGGTGGCATAGCGCAGCACCACGTTGGTGAAGATGATCACCGACATGGCCGCCAGGATCAGGATCAGCGCCCAGCGGTTGGCGGCGAGGAAATAGTCTTCGAATTTTTTCATTGCAACAGGCCTTTCAAAGACCATCACCCATCAAAAAGGCCTGTGCTACCTTTGGCGGCACAGGCCCGGACTGCCTTCAATCAAGAAGCTTCAGCGAACTTCCTGGATCTTGCGGATGTTGTCGGCGCCAAACTCTTTGGAGTAAGCCGCATAAGCTGGCACCAGGGCATCGCGGAAGGCTTGGCCGTCCACTTTGCGCACCACGCTCATGCCGTCTTTTTCCAACTGGGCAATGCCGTTGTTTTCATCGTCGTTGACCTTTTTGCGTTGGGCCACTTTGGCTTTTTGAGCCGCATCGTAGAACACCTTTTTGTCAGCGTCGCTCAGCTTGTTCATCAGGCGAGGCGAAGTGATCAACAGGCCTGGCGAGTACACGTGACCGGTCAGGGACAGGTGCTTTTGCACTTGCGAGAATTTGGAAGCCAAGATCACGGGGATCGGGTTTTCCTGGCCGTCCACAGTGCCTTGCTGCAATGCGCCGAACACTTCAGGGAAGGCCATCGGTGTGGGCTGGATACCAAAGGTCTTGTAGCCGTCCATGTGCACCTTGTTTTCCATGGTGCGCATTTTCAGGCCCGACGCATCGGCGGGCTTGACGATGGGACGCTTGCTGTTGGTCATGTGGCGGAAGCCGTTTTCGGTCCAGGCCAGGGCCACCAAGCCTTTGGAGGGAAACTTGGTCAGGATGTCTTGGCCGATGGGGCCGTCCATCACTTTGCGGGCGTGGTCGTAGTCACGGAACAGGAAGGGGATGTCCACAATCTTGACTTCGGGCACAAAGTTGCCCACAGGGCCGGTGGAGGTGTTGACCAGGTCCAGCGTGCCCAGTTGCACGGCTTCGATCATCTCGCGTTCACCGCCCAGTGCGCTGTTGGGGAACTGCTGGCACTTGTAGCGGCCTTGTGTGCCTTTTTCAATGTCGTCACAGAACACGGTGGAGCCCACGGCGTAATGCGAGGTGGCCGAAGTGGCGTAGCCCAGTTTGAGCACGGTTTGTGCAGACGCGGCGTTCATCAATCCGAGGGCCAGACCCATGCCGAGGGCCAGTTTGTTCAATTTCATTGAAAGTCTCCTGTTGAAGGTGTGATGCAAATGAGTGATCTCAACTTGTCATACAAATTTGATTATGGCGAGCGAAGCGCCGACTCCAATAAGGGTTTTCGCTTGGTGTGATGCCAATGTGACGCGCCAGCGCCTTTGCAGGCGAAAAAAAAGGAGGCCACAAGGGCCTCCTGGTTTCGATCAGGCAGATCGGGTGGGCGTGTCACATGCCCGAGTAGTTCGGGCCGCCGCCGCCTTCGGGCGTGACCCAGACGATGTTTTGCGTCGGGTCCTTGATGTCGCAGGTCTTGCAGTGCACGCAGTTTTGCGCGTTGATCTGCAGGCGGTCGGAGTTGTCTTCGTTCTTGACGAATTCGTACACACCGGCTGGGCAGTAGCGGCTCTCGGGCCCGCCAAACTTGGCCAGGTTGATGCTCACGGGCACGGACGCGTCTTTCAGCGTCAGGTGGGCGGGCTGGTTTTCTTCGTGGTTGGTGTTGCTGATGAAGACACTGCTCAAGCGGTCAAAGGTCAGCTTGCCGTCCGGCTTGGGGTAATCGATCTTGGGGCAATCGGCCGCAGGCTTCAAATACGTGTGGTCGGCCTTGTCACGGCGCAGCGTCCACGGAATGTGGCCGCGCAGCACGAACTGCTCAAAGCCGTTCATCAAGGTTGCCACCGTCAGGCCCTTCTTGAACCAGGTCTTGAAGTTGCGTGACTTGTTGAGTTCGGTGTAGAGCCA
>JBEEJQ010000065.1:0-14415 GCA_041169105.1 Pseudomonadota bacterium
TCTTGATCTTGTAATAGTCGGCCACGGTCTTCTGGATGTTTTCCACAGAAATCTGGCGGTTCTGGATCGACAGCAGGTCGCGCAGGGCGTCGCGGGCCAGCTGGATGGAGATTTCCTTCTGGTTGAAGCGCGAATACGCCAAAATTTTGCGCAGGGCACCTTCGAGCTCGCGCACGTTGGAGCGCACGTTTTTGGCCACGAAGAAGGCGACTTCTTCGGGCATCTCACTGCCTTCGCTGATGGCTTTGTTGATCAAAATCGCCACGCGCATTTCGAGCTCGGGCGGCTCGATGGCCACCGTGAGGCCAGAGTCAAAACGCGAAACCAAGCGCTCGTGGATGTCGGCCAGGCCCTTGGGGTAGGTGTCGCTGGTCATCACGATGTGGGACTTTTTGGCCAGCAGGGCCTCAAAGGCGTTGAAGAATTCTTCCTGGGTGCGGTCCTTGTTGGCAAAGAACTGCACATCGTCGATCAAGAGCAGATCGAGCGAGTGGTAGTGGTGCTTGAACTCGTCAAAAGTCTTGCGCTGGTAGGCTTTAACCACATCCGACACAAACTGTTCAGCGTGGATGTACAAAACTTTCGCTTCGGGGCGGTCGGCGAGCAGCTTGTTGCCAATGGCGTGCATCAGGTGGGTCTTGCCCAGACCGACGCCACCGTAGATGAACAAGGGGTTGTACAGGTGACCGGGCTGGCCGGCCACGTGCATGGCGGCAGCACGCGCCATGCGGTTGGCCGTGCCCTCGACCAGGGTCTCAAAGGTCAGGGCGGTGTTGAGCCGGCTGCGGAAGGTGTTGGTCACCGGCTCTTCGGCGGTCTCCAGCACTTCGGGGGCGTTTTCCATCGACGATGGCGTGGACTGACGCACAGTCTTGACGCCAGCTTCGCGCGGAGTGATCGCTAACTCAATTTGAACCGGGTGGCCTTGGAGGTTTTCGAGCAAAGCCGACAGGCGACCGGCATATTGCGCACGGATCCAGTCGAGCTTGAAGCGGTTGGCCACGAACAAAGTGACGCGCTGCTGGTCTTCGGAGACTTGAACGGTGAGTGGTTTGATCCAGGTGTTGAACTGCTGCTCGGGCAGCTCGCGGGACAGTTCGTCCACGCAGGTCTGCCACAGCGCCTGGCCTGCATCCATCTGAAATTCTGGGGAGGATCCCTCGGACATGTTGTATTTGTTGTTGTGGATAGAGAAGAAGAAAAACGGCAGGACAGCTGACTTTATCAAGAGCTTATCCACAATCGCAAAAGCAACTGGAAGGGCATCATAAACCACATCAACCGGATTTGGATGCGGGTGTTCCCGAAAGCTTAAAACAGACTTTATTTGCCCTGGGTCCGAAAGTTTGCGATAATCTTGGGTTTCGCCCAAAGCAGCTTATGGCTCTGGGCACAAAGGAAGAGTTATGAAACGCACCTACCAACCATCCAAAACACGTCGCGCCCGTACCCACGGCTTTCTGGTTCGCATGAAAACCCGTGGCGGCCGTGCTGTGATCAACGCACGCCGCGCCAAGGGCCGCAAGCGTCTGGCTGTCTAATGTCCATCCGGCCGTTCGGCTGTGACTTCGCGTCACAGCTGGCGGTTCATGCCGGGGCCTGGTCATCGTGCAGCGTCTAAAAACACGCCCACAATTTCAGGCCGCCCTGGCTGGTGGCACGGTCTCGCGTACAGCGCATTTTGCGTTGCACCGCCTGAGCTTGACTGCACCGACAAACCCTTTGGCACAAGCCGATTCAATCGGGCCTGCACCCTCACCGGAGCAGGCCCTTTTTGACTTGCCTGACGTCTGGCTGGGGGCCATGGTGCCCAAGCGCTGGGCGCGACGGGCTGTCACGCGCAACACCATCAAGCGCCAGATCTACACCGTGAGCCAACGTTTTGCAGCCCGCCTGCCAACTGCGGCTCACGTGGTGCGCCTGCGCACGGGCTTTGACCGCAAGCAATTCATCAGCGCGACCTCTGAACAGCTCAAACTGGCAGTTCGGCTGGAGCTTGAACAGTTGTTTGAACGCGCCAGCCGCCCGGAGGTGATGGCATGATCCGGCAGATGCTCATGGGTGTGGTGCGTGGCTACCGCCTGCTGCTGAGCCCTTGGCTCGGTTCGGCTTGCCGTTTTGAGCCCACCTGCTCGGTGTATGCCTTGCAGGCGCTGGAGCGTCACGGCGCTGCTGCGGGCAGCTACCTGACCGTTCACCGCCTGATGCGTTGCCACCCTTGGTGCGCTGGTGGCAGCGACCCCATCCCAGAGCAGGCACCGCGCCTGTTTTCGGCTTTGTTTTCCCCTACTTCGTCAAAGAAGACCTCATGAACGATATCCGTCGCACCATCCTTTGGGTGATTTTTGGCTTCTCCATGGTCCTGCTGTGGGACGCGTGGCAGGTCCACAACGGCCAAAAAGCCACCTTCTTCCCCAAGCCCGGCGCGGCCCAAGTCGCAACAGCGCCTGCAGCCACGGCCAGTGGCGTGCCCACGGCGTCTGCACCTGTCGCCACAACGACCGCCGCCACCCCAGGCCAAGTGCCCGCAGGCCCAGCCGCCACTGCTGCGCCCAGTGAACAAATCGAAGTCAGCACCGATGTGCTCAAACTGCGCTTTGACACCGAAGGCGGCACGCTCACCCGCAGCGAGTTCACCAAGCACAATGATCTGGTAGATGCCAACAAGCCCTTTGTCTTGCTCGACCAGAGCAGCACACGTGTGTACACCGCACAAACCGGTCTGATCGGCGGCAACTTCCCCACCCACAAGAGCGCCATGCGCTTTTCGGGCGAGAAGAGCCTGAAGGATGGCCAAAATGAATTGACCGTGCGCTTCGAGTCCGATGTGCAAAACGGCGTGAAGCTGGTCAAGACCTACACCCTGCAACGCGGCAGCTACGCCATTGGCGTCAAGCACGAAGTGATCAACACCGGCACCGCCGCTGTGTCGCCCCAGCTGTACCTGCAATTGGTGCGCGATGGCAACAAGCCTGCGGGCGAATCGTCGTTCTATTCAACCTTCACCGGCCCGGCCATCTACACCGATGCCAAGAAGTACAACAAGGTTGAATTTGCGGATATCGAAAAGAACAAGGCCGAGATCGACAAGACCTCGCCCAATGGCTACGTGGCCATGGTGCAGCACTACTTTGCCTCGGCCTGGTTGCTGGGCGAAGGCGTGAACCGCGAAAACTTCGTGCGCAAGGTGGACACCAACTTGTACGCCGTGGGCATGATCACCCCGGTGGCCGATGTGGCCCCTGGCCAGTCCAAGTCCGTGAGCTCGCAGTTGTTTGTCGGCCCACAAGAAGAAAAAGTGCTGGAGTCCCTGGCCCCTGGCCTGGACCTGCTGAAAGACTACGGCTGGTTGGCCATGTTGGCCAAGCCTTTGTACTGGTTGCTGGACAAGCTGTTTGGCTTCATCCACAACTGGGGCTGGTCGATCGTGGCGCTGGTGCTCTTGCTGAAAATCGGCTTTTACTGGCTCAACGCCAAGGCCTACTCCAGCATGGCCAAGATGAAGGCCATCAACCCCAAGATCATGGAAATGCGCGAGCGCCTCAAAGGCGATCCGCAAAAGATGCAACAAGAGATGATGCGCATCTACCGCGAGGAAAAGGTCAACCCCATGGGTGGCTGCTTCCCGATCATGATCCAGATTCCCGTGTTCATCGCGCTGTACTGGGTGCTCTTGTCCACCGTCGAGATGCGCAATGCGCCTTGGGTCGGCTGGATCCACGACTTGTCGGCACCTGATCCATTCTTCATCCTGCCCATCGTGATGACGCTGACCACTCTGCTGCAAACGGCGCTCAACCCCGCGCCACCTGACCCGATGCAAGCGAAGATGATGTGGATCATGCCGCTGGTGTTCAGCGTGATGTTCTTCTTCTTCCCATCCGGCTTGGTGCTGTACTGGATCACCAACAACATCTTGTCGATTGCCCAGCAGTGGATCATCAACACCCGCATGGGCGTGCCACCGCAGTTCAATCTGCCCAAGTTCAAGTAACTTCCCCAAAGGCCGCGCAAGCGGCCTTTTTTTGCTTCACTACAGACACGCTGCCGCCATGCTCGCTCGCCATCAAGAACCCATCGTCGCCATCGCCACCGCACCCGGTCGCGGGGCTGTGGGCATCGTGCGGGTGTCGGGCAAAAACCTGTCTTCACTCATCCAGGCCCTGTGCGGCCGCAGCCTGAAAGCCCGCGAAGCCACTTACCTGCCCTTTGCCGATGCCGATGGCAGCCCGATTGACCACGGGCTGGCGCTGCACTTTGTGGCCCCGCACTCCTTCACGGGCGAAGACGTGCTGGAGCTGCAAGCCCACGGTGGTCCGGTGGTGTTGCAACTGCTGGTGGCGCGCTGCCTGCAAGCGGCAGCTGAGGCTGACCCGGCCACCGGCCAGCCGCGCTTGGCGGGCTTGCGTGTGGCGCAGCCGGGTGAGTTTTCTGAACGGGCCTTTTTGAACGACAAGATCGACCTGGCGCAAGCCGAGGCGATTGCCGACCTGATCGACGCCAGCACCGAAGCGGCGGCCCGCAGCGCCAGCCGTTCGCTGGCGGGTGACTTTTCCAAAGAAATTCACCAGCTGCGCGATGCGCTGATTCATTTGCGCATGCTGGTGGAAGCCACGCTGGACTTTCCGGAAGAAGAAATCGACTTCTTGCAAAAGGCCGATGCCCAAGGCCAGCTGACGCGCCTGCAAACGGCGCTGCAAAGCGTGCTGGGCCGCACCAAACAAGGCGCGCTGCTGCGCGAAGGCATCAAGGTGGTGATCGCCGGCCAGCCCAACGCGGGCAAAAGCTCGCTGCTCAATGCGCTGGCCGGGGCCGAGCTGGCCATCGTCACCCCTATTGCGGGCACCACCCGCGATGTGGTGCAGCAGACCATCCAGATCGAAGGCGTGCCGCTGCATGTGATCGACACAGCAGGTCTGCGCGAAGGCGAGGGCGTGGACGAGGTCGAGCAAATCGGCATTGCCCGCGCTTGGGGGCAGATTGAAGGCGCCGACGCGGTGCTGTTTTTGCACGACCTGACCCGCGTGGGCCTGGCCGACTACGACAGTGCCGACGCCGACATCGCCACCGGCCTGCAAAGCCGCCTGCCTGCGGGCGTGACGGTCATTGACGTGTGGAACAAAGCCGATGCCGCCACCGCGCAAGCTGAACGCCAAGGCCTGACCCTGTCGGCCCGCACCGGCGAAGGCCTGCAGGCCCTGCGCCAGCAGCTGCTGCAGCAAGCCGGCTGGCAACAAGCCAGTGAGGGCCTGTTCATCGCCCGCGAGCGCCATGTGCAAGCCCTGCACCGTGTGCGCGAACATCTGGAGATGGCCGACGCCCACCTGGCCGCACAGGCCCAAAACCTGGACCTGCTGGCCGAAGAACTGCGCCTTGGCCAAAACGCACTGAACGAAATCACCGGCGAGTTCAGCGCCGACGATTTGCTCGGTGTGATTTTTTCGAGTTTTTGCATCGGCAAATAAGTCTTGGGGTCCAAGACCCAAGCGAGCCCCTCAGAAAAAACCCGCAAAAGGTCGCATCAGCGACTTCTGCGCGTGCGGGCTGCGCACAAGATGGCGGTTGATCCTCCTCTTGCTGCCGCCCCATGACCGCCGCCGACCAACCCACCCTCAGCCCCGAACAAGACGCTTACCTGCGCGGCCGATCCGATGTGATGGGCGCTTATCTGGTGCTGCACGCTTGGGGCGTCATTGCGCTGGCCATGGCGTTTTTCATCGCCTGGCCGAATCCTTTGAGCTTTGTCATCGCCGTCGTCGTCATCGGCGGCCGGCAACTGGGCTTGGCCATCCTGATGCACGACGCGGCGCACCGGGCTTTGTTCAAGAACACACGGCTGAACGACACGCTGGGCGCATTTTTGTGCGGCTGGCCGGTGGGCGCAAGCTTGACCTTGTACCGCCCCTACCACCTGAGCCACCACCGCCACACCCAGCAAAAAGAAGACCCCGACCTGATCCTGTCTGCGCCTTTTCCGATCAGCCAAGCGAGCTTCTGGCGCAAGATGCGGCGCGACATTTTGGGCGTGACCGGTTACCAGCGCCGCCTGGAATTTTTCCGCATGGAGATGGGCGATGACCCCAGCCGTTTGCAGCGCTGGCTGAACCTTTGGCGTGCCGAAAAGTATTTCGTGCTCAGCAATGCGCTGATCTTTGCCGTCTGCGCCGCTGCCGGTGTGTGGTGGGCTTATTTCGCCTTGTGGCTGCTGCCCTTGCTGACCTGGTACCAGGTGATCAGCCGCATCCGCAACATTGCCGAACACGCGGTGGTGGGCAACAACGATGACCGCCTTCGCAACACCCGCACCACCTTGACGAACTGGGGCATGCGCATGGTGCTGGCCCCCTATTGGGTGAATTACCACCTGGAGCACCACTTGTTTGTGTTCACGCCGTGCTGGAAGTTGCCCGCCGCACACCGCATGCTGATCGCGCAAGGCTTTGGCCCGCGCATGGAACTGACCCACGGCTACCGGCAAGTGCTGCGCAAAGCGATTTCCAACCCGCACGACGACCCGGATCACGGCACCCCTGCCGATCAGCGCAAACGCGCAGCCCTCATCTGAAGCAAGGACCCCTCATGGCACATCGCCTCGACCAGCAAGTGGCCATCATCACCGGCGCCAGCCGGGGCATCGGCCGCGCCATCGCCGAAGCCTATGCCGCCGAGGGGGCCAGCCTGTGCCTGGTGGCCACCGACACCGCCCGCTTGAGCGAGGTCAAGGATGCGCTGGGCCTGCCCGAAGACCGCGTCATGACCGTGGGCCTGAATGTGACCGACCGAGACGCCTGCTTTGCAGCGGTCGAACAGGTCGAGCAGCGCTTTGGCCGCGTGGACGTGCTGGTCAACAACGCCGGGGTGTACCGCGCCAAACCCTTCATGGACTATGTGCCGCAAGACTTTCAGGACATGCTCGATGTGAACTTGTTTGGCGTGCTGCATTTCACGCAAGCCTGCTTGCCGGGCATGCAGACACGCCAGCATGGCCGCATCATCAACATGGCCTCTACCGCTGGCAAATGGGGCTCGCGCAACCAAAGCGCCTACAACGTGAGCAAGCACGCGGTGGTGGGCCTCACGCGTTGCCTGGCGCTGGAAGCGAGTCCCTACAAGGTGACGGTGAATGCCATCTGCCCGGGCTTCATCCAGACCGACATGGTTGAAGAACTCAAGGCGCAGGTGGCCAAGAGCTCGGGCATCAGCGGAGAGGACATGGTGAAAGCCGCACTGGCACGTGTGCCGCTGGGGCGTGTGCTCGACCCGGACGAGATTGCCAACTTGGCGGTGTACCTGGGCTCTCATGAATCACGCGGCATGACGGGGCAGTCCATCCACATCGATGGCGGCATGGTCCTGAGTTGAGGTTTTTTCAACGCTGTCGTGAATCGTCACCAACGCTCAGACACATGTGAGACAAGCGTTCGGGATAACCACTACAGCCCTGCGACAACGATGAACCCAGAATGAGACAACCTTGCAGCAACCTTGCATGCACAGGCCTTCACAGGAACCTTGTTCACAAGTCATGTCCAAAGATTTCATTCTCGAAACCCGCGAGCTCGTCAAAGAGTTCAAAGGCTTTGTCGCCGTCAATGGCGTCAATCTGGGTGTTCAGCGTGGGCAGATCCATGCCTTGATTGGCCCCAACGGCGCAGGCAAAACCACGGTGTTCAACCTGTTGACGAAATTTCTGATCCCCACCAAGGGGCAGATCATTTTCAACGGCAACGACATCACCGCTGAAAAGCCCTCACAGGTGGCTCGGCGCGGCATTGTGCGTTCGTTCCAGATTTCGGCCACCTTCCCCAACCTCACGGTCATGGAAAACGTGCGCATCGGTTTGCAAAGGGCCACGGGCACCTCGATGCATTTTTGGCGCTCCGAACGCAGCCTGAACCAACTCAATGACAAGGCCATGGACTTGCTCGACCAAGTGGACTTGGGCAGCATGGCCGACCTGACCGCGGTGGAGCTGCCTTACGGCCGCAAACGCGCTTTGGAAATTGCCACCACCTTGGCCATGGATCCCGAGTTGATGCTGCTGGACGAGCCCACCCAGGGCATGGGCCACGAAGACGTGGACCGCGTGACGCAACTGATTAAAAAAGTGGGCGCCAACCGCACCATCTTGATGGTCGAGCACAACATGAATGTGGTGTCCAAAATTGCAGACACCATCAGTGTTTTGCAGCGTGGACAAGTGATTGCAGAAGGACCTTACGCCGTGGTGTCGCAAAACCCCCAAGTGCTCGAAGCCTACATGGGCACGACCGACAACCAATTGGAGGGGGCCCATGGCTGAATCCAAAGAATTCCTTCGCATCAGCAACCTGCAAGCCTGGTACGGCGAGTCGCACATCCTGCACGGGGTTGACCTCACGGTGAACGAAGGCGAAGTGGTGACTTTGCTGGGACGCAACGGTGCAGGCCGCACCACCACCGTCAAATCCATCCTGGGTCTGGTGGGTCGGCGCACCGGCTCCATCACCATCAAGGGCCAGGAAACCGTGAACTGGGCACCGCACCAGATCGCCAAACTCGGACTGGGTTATTGCCCTGAAGAGCGCGGCATCTTCTCCGCGTTGACCTGCGAAGAAAACCTGTTGCTGCCGCCTGTGATTGCCCCCAACGGCATGTCGGTCGAAGAAATTTACGACATGTTCCCCAACCTGCTGGAGCGACGCAACAGCCCAGGCACCCGCCTGTCGGGCGGTGAGCAGCAAATGCTGGCCGTGGGCCGCATCTTGCGCACTGGCGCCCGCTTTTTGTTGTTGGACGAAATTTCCGAAGGCTTGGCCCCCGTCATCGTGCAAGCCTTGGCTCGCATGATCTTGGCCCTCAAAGCCAAGGGCTTCACCATCATCATGGTAGAGCAAAACTTCCGGTTTGCCGCACCGCTGGCGGACCGGTTTTACGTGATGGAACATGGCCAGATGGTGGAGAACTTCAGCGCACAAGAGCTGTCCTCCAAGATGGGCATGTTGAACGAGTACCTGGGTGTGTGATTTTTTCTAACTGGAGACAACACGATGAAACGCAAACTTCTTTCCCTGGCCGCCATGGCCGCTTGCGCCTTTGCCGGCGGTGCACAAGCCCAAATCTCTGACGGCATCGTCAAGATCGGTGTGCTCAACGACATGTCGGGCCTGTATTCCGACATCACCGGCCCCGGCTCGGTGGTCGCTGCCAAGATGGCTGTTGAGGACTACATCAAAGCCACCAAGAGCACGCTCAAAGTGGAAGTGGTCGGAGCAGACCACCAAAACAAACCCGACGTGGGCTCCAACGTGGCCCGCCAGTGGTACGACACCGACAAGGTGGACATGATCGCCGACGTGCCCACATCGTCGGTGGGTTTGGCCATTGCCAAAATTTCCAGCGACAAGGGCAAACTGCACGTCAACTCCGGCTCGGCCACGGCTGACCTGAGCGGCAAGGCTTGTAACGCCAACACCATCCACTGGGTCTATGACACCTGGATGCTGGCCAACGGCACAGGCAAAGCCATTGTCAAAAGTGGCGGTGACTCCTGGTTCTTCCTGACCGCTGACTACGCTTTCGGCCACGCGCTGGAGCGCGACACCGAAGCTGTGGTGCTGAAAAACGGCGGCAAGGTGGTGGGTAAGGTCCGCACACCGTTCCCGACACAAGACTTCTCCTCTTTCCTCTTGCAGGCCCAAGCCTCCAAAGCCAAGATCATTGGCCTGGCCAACGCTGGTGGCGACACCACCAACTCCATCAAGCAAGCCGCCGAATTTGGCATCACCAAAGGTGGTCAGAACCTGGCCGGCATGTTGGTGTTCCTGCCTGACGTGCACTCTTTGGGCCTGAACATTGCGCAAGGTCTGATGCTGACCGAAACCTTCTACTGGGATCTGAACGACAACACCCGCGCATTCAGCAAGCGTTTCGCAGCACTCAACGGTGGCAAGAACCCATCGATGGTGCAAGCTGGCGTTTACTCCAGCGTGATCCACTACCTGAAAGCGGTCGATGCCGCCAAGACCGACGACGGCACCAAGGTCGCAGCCAAGATGAAAGAGCTGCCGACAGATGACCCCTTGTTTGGCAAAGGCAGCGTGCGTGCAGACGGTCGCAAAATCCATCCCGCCTACCTGTTCCAGGTCAAGAAGCCTGCCGAGTCCAAAGGCCCTTACGACTACTACAAGCTGGTGGCCACCATTCCGGCCAACGAAGCTTTCCGACCACTGGCTGAGAGCGATTGCCCTCTGGTCAAGAAGTAATCCACCCCCTGTTCATGCAAGCCTGAAATCACCATGGAAATCTTTGGCATTCCCTCTCAAGCGCTGTTCGGGCAGCTGCTGATCGGACTCATCAACGGATCCTTTTACGCGCTGCTCTCCTTGGGCCTGGCCGTGATTTTCGGCTTGCTGAACATCATCAACTTCACCCACGGCGCCCAGTACATGCTGGGCGCCTTTGTGGCCTACCTCTCCCTGACCAAGTTGGGGATCAATTACTGGGTCTCGCTCCTCATCACCCCCATTTTGGTGGGCGCGACCGGCGTGCTGATTGAGCGCACCATGCTCAAGCAGCTCTACAAACTGGACCACCTGTACGGACTCTTGCTGACCTTTGGTTTGGCGCTGATCATCCAAGGTTTGTTCCGCCACGAGTTTGGCTCGTCGGGCATGCCTTACCCCGTGCCTGAAGTGTTCAAGGGCGCGTTCAACACCGGCTTCATGTTCTTGCCGAAATACCGTGCCTGGGTCATTGTGGCTTCGCTGGTGGTGTGCTTGTCCACCTGGTACGTGATCGAGCGCACCAAGCTGGGCGCGTATTTGCGTGCCGCCACCGAGAACCCCAGCCTGGTGCAAGCCTTTGGCATCAACGTTCCCCGCATGATCACGCTGACCTATGGCTTTGGCGTGGCATTGGCTGCGTTTGCCGGCGTCATGGCAGCCCCCATTTACCAGGTTAACCCCACCATGGGCGCTGACATCATCATCGTGGTGTTCGCAGTCGTGGTGATTGGCGGCATGGGCTCCATCATGGGCGCGATCTTGACGGGCTTTGGTCTGGGCTTGATCGAAGGCCTGACCAAAGTGTTTTACCCCGAAGCCTCCAGCACGGTGATTTTCATCATCATGACCATTGTTCTCCTGATCAAGCCAGCCGGGTTGTTCGGCACCCAGAAGTAAGACCATGACCACAGTCTCGACGCCCTCCTTCAAGACCCAGTCGTCCACGCACCAGTGGGTGGCCTTCGCCATCATGGTGATGTTGCTGGTCATCGCGCCCATCTGGGTTTATCCGATCTTCCTGATGAAGGTCATGTGTTTTGCCTTGTTTGCCTGCGCCTTCAACTTGCTGATCGGCTTCGGTGGCCTGCTGTCGTTTGGCCATGCCATGTTCTTGGGCACCGCCGGTTATGCCGCGGCACACGCCGCCAAGGTCTGGGGCTGGAACCCCGAATTGGCGGTGCTGTTTGCCACCGGCTGCTCGGCTTTGTTGGCCTTGGTCACGGGTTCCTTGGCGATCCGCAGGCAAGGCATTTATTTTGCGATGATCACTTTGGCGTTCTCGCAAATGGTGTTCTTCTTCTACCTGCAAACACCGTTCACCGGCGGTGAAGACGGCATCCAAAGCGTGCCCCGCGGCAAGCTGTTCGGCCTCTTTGATCTGCAAGAGAACTTCGCGATGTATGTGTTTGTGCTGGCCATCTTCCTGATGGGTTTCTCGCTGATCTGGCGCATCGTTCACTCGCCTTTTGGACAGATCCTCAAAGCGATTCGCGAAAACCAGGACCGCGCCATTTCGCTGGGCTACGACACCGACCGCTACAAACTGATTGCCTTCGTCATCTCTGGGGCCTTGGCAGGAACAGCAGGCGCCACCAAGTCACTGGTCTTCCAATTGGCATCGCTGACCGATGTGCACTGGTCCATGTCGGGTGAAGTGGTGCTGATGACTCTGCTGGGCGGTTTGGGCACTTTGTTTGGCCCCGTGGTGGGCGCAGCGGTGATCGTGAGCATGCAAAACTACCTGGCCCAATTTGGCGCCTGGGTCACCATCATCCAGGGCGTGATTTTCGTGATCTGCGTGCTGGCCTTCCGCCGCGGCATAATTGGCGAGATCGCCCATTGGATCAAGAAGCCGCTGTAAGCTCAGCGCCGCGCCATGCAAAAAGGCCTGCTCATTGAGCAGGCCTTTTGCTTTCTGAAGCCATTCAAATCAACGCATGAAGTTCTTCACGTAGTCAGCGCCCAGACCCACGTTTTCAAAGTGGGCACGGTATTTCTCGATGCGGGTGAACACATCGTCATAGCCCGTGGCATTGCCCTGGGTGTCCACGTACATCAGCGCACCATGCACGGTGAACATGGTGACCATGTCCTGGCAGTCGTCGGGCACCACCAGGGTGTGGGTCTCGCCCGGCGGCTCGAACACATAGCCCCCGGCTTGCGCCACCCAGTCGTGCTCCAGATACAGCCATTTGCCGCGCAGCACATAGGCGTGCACCATGCCCGAATGACGGTGGCGTTGCAGCAATCCCGAACGCTTGACCTTGAGCAGGTGGACATAAAAACCGCCCGATGTATTCAGGTGCAAAGGCCGCGACCAGATGCCCGGCGCAATCGGTGCCCACAGGCGTTCGTCGTCGGTGTCCACATCGGGGATCACCATGTCGGGCGACATGCCCCAAGGCTGTGGCTTGGCGTAGGGCACGCGATCGTCCGCAGTGGCGGGCGGGTTGGCGGGGGTGGTCATGGGGGTCCTGTGCAATCCAAAAGATGCACAGCGTAAAAGCAGCGCCGCCAGCTGTCAGCACTGTGCGCGACAGCGTGTCGCGCACGGGGCCCATGCCGTGGCGATCAATGGCCTTCGAAAGACACCAGCGTGAAGAGCTTGAGGCCCGAGTCCTGAATGCGCCGCGAGCCGCCCAGCTCGGGCAAGTCCACGATGGCCGCGCCTTCGAGCACCGAAGCGCCCAGCTTCTCGAGCAACTTTTTGCCCGCCATCATGGTGCCGCCGGTCGCGATCAGATCGTCGATGAGCAACACACGCTGGCCGGGCTTGACCGCATCGGTGTGCAGCTCCACCGTGGCACTGCCGTATTCCAGCTCATAGGTTTCTTCCACGGTGGTGAAGGGCAGCTTGCCTTTCTTGCGGATGGGCACAAAACCCAGACCCAGCTCATAAGCCACGACCGAACCCAAGATGAAGCCGCGTGCGTCCAGCCCTGCCACCACATCGGGGCGCAAGGCGGGGTCCATGTAGCGGTGAACAAAAGCATCGATCAGCACACGGAAGACACGGGGGTCTTGCAAGAGGGGCGTGATGTCGCGGAACTGCACGCCGGGCGCGGGCCAGTCGGGCACGGTGCGGATGTGGCTTTTGAGGTAATCGTTGACGTTCAGGTCGTGCATGGCTTCAGCCTCGTGACAATTTTTCTTCGGCTACCGCCAAGGTCTGCGATTTGCCTGACAAAACCAGCGTGTCGCCGATCTGCAAGGGGGTGTCATCGCTGACGGCTTCGGTGTGGCCATTGGCCCTGCGCAGGCTCACCACCCGCACGCCCATGGCATGAAAAGCCAAGTCCTTGACCGGCTTGCCCAGCCAGGGCGAGACCAGCGGCAAGGCCACGGTGGTCAAGCGCTCATGGTCGATTTCGTCCAGGGTGTCGTCATCGGCCCCGTGGAAGTAACCGCGCAAGAGGTTGTAGCGGGCATCGCGCTGGTCTTGCACCAAGCGGATCACGCGGCGCATGGGCACGCCCACCAGCGCCAGTGCATGGCTGGCCAGCATGAGTGAGCCTTCCAGGGCTTCGGGCACCACTTCGGTGGCACCGGCGTTTTGCAGCTTTTCCAGATCCAGATCGTCTTGCGTGCGCACGATCACAGGCACCTGTGGCGCATGGCTGTGCGCGTGGTCCAGCACTTTCATGGCAGCCGGCACATCGAGGTAGGTGATGACCACCGCACTGGCACGCGCCAGCCCGGCGGCCATGAGCGACTGCAAGCGACCTGCATCGCCAAACACCACCGAGTCGCCAGCAGCGGCGGCCTGGCGCACGCGGTCGGGGTCGAGGTCCAGCGCCATGTAGGGGATGTTTTCCTTGTCGAGCATGCGGGCCAGGTTTTGTCCGCAGCGGCCATAGCCGCAAATGATGACGTGCTTGCTGGTGTTGATCGACTTGCGGGCGATGGTGGTCATCTGCAGCGACTGCTGCAGCCATTCGCTGGCCACCAGTTTCATCACAATGGTGTTGCTGTGCAAGATGATGAAAGGCGTGGCCAACATCGACAGCACCATGCTGGCCATCACCGGGTTGAGCAAGTCAGGCGGGATCACCCCGTTTTGCGAGCCCAGCGTGAGCAGCACAAAGCCGAATTCACCCGCTTGCGCCAGGTACAAACCGGTGCGCAGGGCCACACCATGCGCAGCGCCGGT
>JBEEJQ010000066.1:0-14085 GCA_041169105.1 Pseudomonadota bacterium
ACCGAACGCTGTGCTGACTCAATCCTTCACGGTCAAGGGCACAAAGCCGTCTGACAAAGTCGCCTGAACGGTTTGGCCTGGCTGAAACTGCGAGGCCTTGGTCAGGGCCAGTCCGTTTTCATCGCTGAGCCAGGCATAACCACGCTCCAGCACGCGGTGCGGGTCCAACGATGACAGGCGCAGCGCTGCACGCTCCAGGCGCCGGACACGTTGCTCGACTTGCTGCCCCAGGCTGAAGCCCAAACGGTCTTGGAAGCGCTCCAGCCTGTGTGAGCTATCCGTCAGCTGGGTTTGCGCCCCCGATTGCAGGCGGCCTGCCAAACGGTCCAGCCATTGGCTGTGCTGCCCGAGCAGCGCTTGTGGACGGCTCAGGCGGGCCGTGACAGCGGCCAGGCGCTGGTTTTGACGCTCTTGTTGACGCACCAAGCCCACACTCAGGCGAGCGGCCACGCTGTCCAGACGCTGGGCGTGTCGGTCTTGCTGACGCAACAGGCCACGGCTCAAGCGGTTTTCAAGCTCAGACAAGCCTTGGAGCGCCACCCCTCGATCGGTTGCGGCCATTTCGGCGGCTGCAGTTGGGGTGGGCGCGCGCACATCGGCCACAAAGTCGGCGATGGTGAAGTCGGTTTCATGCCCCACACCACACACCACAGGGACCGGACTTTGCGCGATCACGCGTGCCAGGTTTTCATCGTTGAAGGCCCACAGGTCTTCCATCGAACCGCCACCACGCACCAGCAAAATCACATCCACCGGAGGCGTCAGGGGGTTGTCTTCCGCCGTCAAGTCATACATGTGCTGCAAGGCTTGCACCAGGGTGACTGCCGCGCCTGCGCCTTGTACCAGGGCCGGGGCCATGAGCACGGGGATGTGTGGCACCCGGCGCTGCAAAGCGGTCATCACATCGTGCCAGGCCGCCGCGCCCAAAGACGTGACCACGCCAATGGCGCGAGGCTGCGCGGGCAACGCACGTTTGTGAACCGGGTCAAACAGCCTTTCAGCTTCGAGCTTGGCTTTGAGGCGCAAAAACTGCTCAAACAAGGCCCCCTGCCCTGCGCGCTCCATGGATTCGACCACCAGCTGAAGGTCGCCCCGTGCCTCGTAAACCCCCAAGCGCCCGCGCACTTCCACCAACTCCCCATCGCGGGGCGAGAAATCCATCAAACTGGCCGCGCGTCGGAACATGGCGCAACGGATCTGCCCGGTGTCGTCCTTGATCGAAAAGTAGCAATGCCCGCTGGCAGCGCGCGAGAAGCCCGAAATCTCGCCACGAACCGCAACTGGATTGAACTGCGCATCCAGACTGTCAGCCACGGCGCGGCACAGCGCCGAAACTGTCCACGCACGCGGCTTCAAATCGTCAAAATTGTTCATTTATGCTGATTTCATCAAGGTTGTCAGGTGATTTCAAGCGCCAAACAGCACCACTGCGGGCAAAAGTACTCCACAAGCTGGACAGATGCGGGTTTCGCGCCACCAAGCCCCTGCGCGAGGTCTGACCAGAAATGCAAGCCATTGATTTAATTGAATATTTTTCGATCAATCAGAAAAAACCCGAAGTCATCTCAGGAAACTCAAGTATTCAAACAGGCGTTCCGAGGCAAGTTCTTCACAAAGTTATCCACAGAAAACAGTGACCCCCTGGGCATGCATCGCGGAGCACGGTGAATGTGCACGCCCTTCGTCCATAATCTCAAACGTTTGCGACCGTTATCCATCAGGAAGGAATTGTTTTGTTGTCCATCATACAAGCCGCAGGTTGGCCCATTTGGCCTTTGATTCTGTGCTCCATCTTGGCCGTGGCGCTCATTCTTGAACGCCTGTTTCAGTTGCAAACGAACAAAGTCTTGCCGACCAAAGTGATGGAGCAAGCCATGGACGCCACCCGACGTGGCGTTGCCAGCGAAGACAGCCTCCAACAACTTGAAAACGCGGGTCTGCTGGGCCCCATTCTGGCCAGCGGCCTGCGTTGCCTGCAAAAAAATCCCCAGGCCAGCGATGAAGATGTGAAATCCAGCATGGAAATGGCCGGTCGCATTGCCGCTCACCACCTCGAGCGCTATTTGCCCGCCTTGGCAACAATAGCCTCGGTCGCCCCCCTGTTGGGACTCTTGGGCACAGTGGTCGGCATGATCGAGATTTTTGGTGCCAGCAACCCTTCTGGAAGCAACCCCGCGCAATTGGCTCACGGCATTTCCATCGCCCTTTACAACACCGCTTTTGGCCTGATCGTGGCCATTCCTGCTCTGATGTTCTGGCGTTATTTCCGGGGCATTGCCGATCGGCATCTGTTGGCGTTGGAAGTCTCGGCAGAGCGCTTTGCACGCCACGTGGCCCAACTTCGCAGCTGAGAGAAAGTCGCCTGTGAATTTCAAAAAAAACCGGACCACGCCGGAGCCTGAAATCAACCTGATCCCTTTCATCGACGTGCTGTTGGTGGTGGTGATCTTCCTGATGCTGACCACCAGCTGGTCGCGTCTGACCGAGATCAATCTGACCTTGCCTGCAGCCGACGCCCAAAAGCAGACCGAGCGGCCCAAACAGATCGTCCTGAGCGTCACCGCTCAAGGCCAGTACGCGATCAATAAGTCCCCGGTCGGCGGCAGCTCCGTGAGTGCCCTGGCTGCCGTGCTGGCCCCCATGGCGAGCAAAGACACCACCTTGGTGATCAGTGCCGACGCCATGGCCAGCCACCAGTCGGTGGTCAATGCCATGGAAGCGGCCCGCCGCAGCGGCCTGTCACAAATCACCTTCGCCACGCAGTCCACCGAGTCTTCAGGCTCCTGAGGCATGGGCGTGTCCACCTGGCTCCACCAGCACCTGCCACAGGTCTGGACACGCCGTGGGCCGGCCGCGTGGGCCTTGCGGCCTTTGTCGGCCATTTATGGCGGGTTGTTGGCCCTGCAACGTTTGCGCCGGAGCGGTTCAACACCCGATCGACTGCCCGCCTTGGTGGTGGTGGTCGGCAATGTGGTGGCCGGTGGTGCGGGCAAAACCCCCATGACCATTGCCCTGGTCAAGCACCTGATGGCCCAGGGTCTGCATGTAGGCTTGATCTCGCGCGGACATGGCCGCCACACGCACGACACCCGCGCTGTGGCCCTGGACAGCGCCCCGCTGGACGTGGGGGACGAGCCCTTGCTGATCCGGCAAAGCACCGGGGCACCGGTCTGGGTCGGTGCCCGGCGGGCAGAGGCGGGCCGGCAATTGCTGCAAGCCCACCCCGATGTGCAGGTCATCGTCTGTGACGATGGTCTGCAGCACTGGGCCCTGGCCCGCGACATCGAAATTTGCGTCATGGACGAGCGCGGCGTGGGCAACGGCTGGCTGCTGCCCGCAGGCCCCTTGCGCGAAGCCTGGCCACGCCCGGTGGATTTGCTGGTCCACACCGGCGCATCGGGTCTGAGCGGCGGCTTTCAGGCCCCGCGCCAACTGGCCAACCATGCCTTGACGCGTGAAGGACAAGTGGTGCCACTGGCCAGCCTGAGAAACCAACCCGTCGATGCCGTGGCTGGCCTGGCCCGCCCCGAGGCTTTTTTCCAGATGCTGCGGCAAACCGGTTTGCAACTGGACCGGACCACCGCCTTGCCCGATCACCACGATTACAACGACTGGGCCAGCTCGGGCAGCGACCATCCCTTGCTGTGCACCGAAAAAGACGCGGCCAAGCTGTGGCCGCACGAACCCCAAGCCCTGGCCGTGCCACTGGTGCTCTCGCCTGACGCGGCCTTCTGGCAAGCCCTCGATGCCCTGGTAGCACAACGGCTCAAGCGCTGACGCCCGAGCGGCACGCTCGCCCGGGGCCGTTATCATCGGGACATGGATACCAAACTGCTTGAACTGCTGGTCTGCCCGGTCACCAAGGGCCCTTTGAACTTTGACCGCGAGCGCCAGGAGTTGCTGTCTCGCAGCGCCCGATTGGCCTACCCTGTGCGCAATGGCATTCCGATCCTGCTGGAAAACGAAGCCCGCCCCCTGAGCGACGAAGAAATCGCCAAACTGGCCGTCGAGCGCCCCCCTCTCTAAGTCCACACCATGACAACAGCCTCTGCACCCACGGGGTTCACCGTGGTGATTCCGGCACGCATGGCTTCGAGCCGCCTGCCCAACAAACCGCTGGCCGACATCGCCGGCCTGCCCATGGTGGTGCGCGTGGCCCAACGCGCCCTGCTCTCCAAAGCCAGCCTGGTGGTGGTGGCCGCCGATGACGAGCGCATCGTCCAAGCCTGCCAAGCCCATGGGATTCAGGCCCTGCTGACCCGGCAAGACCACGTCAGCGGCAGCGACCGCCTGGCCGAGGCCTGCCAATTGCTGGGCCTGCCCGACGAGGCGGTGGTGGTGAATGTGCAGGGCGACGAGCCCTTGATCCACCCGGGCCTCATCAATGACGTGGCCGACCTGCTCTCGCAACGGCCTGAGGCCAGCATGAGCACGGCCGCCCACGCCATTGCCCAGCTCGAAGAATTCACCAACCCCAATGTGGTCAAAGTGGTGCTCGATGCCCGCCAGATGGCCCTGTATTTCAGCCGCGCCCCCATCCCGTGGTGGCGCGATGGCCAGGCCCCTGGCGGCTTCAAGAGTCTGCCCAGCCCTGCGCCGCTGCGCCATGTCGGCATTTACGGCTACCGCGCTGGCTTTTTGCGTCTGTTCCCCCAACTGCCGCCTGCCCCCATCGAAACGATGGAGTCGCTGGAGCAGTTGCGTGCCATGTGGCACGGCCACCCGATTGCCGTGCACATCACCGACGAGGCCCCGGGCCCTGGTGTGGACACGCCCGAAGATCTGGCGCGCGTTCGGGCCCTTCTGGCGGCGTAAGCCAGCTTGGGGACTCGCGTGATATTCTCAAAGACAAACGTCAGGCGACTGACAGACACGATTTCAAGCTACAAGGACTTCCCATGAGACTGATTCTGTTGGGCGCACCCGGCGCCGGCAAAGGTACACAAGCCACTTTCATTTGCCAGAAATACAACATCCCTCAAATCTCCACCGGCGACATGCTGCGCGCCGCAGTCAAGGCTGGCACCCCCCTGGGTCTGCAAGCCAAGGCCGTCATGGAGTCCGGTGGTCTGGTCTCTGACGACCTGATCATCAACCTGGTCAAAGAGCGCATTGCTCAAGCCGATTGCGCCAACGGCTTCTTGTTTGACGGCTTCCCACGCACCATTCCCCAAGCCGACGCCATGAAGGCCGCCGGCGTGAAGCTCGACTACGTGCTCGAAATCGATGTGCCTTTTGACGCCATCATCGAACGCATGAGCGGCCGCCGCTCGCACCCCGCTTCGGGCCGCACTTACCACGTCAAATTCAACCCCCCCAAGGTGGAAGGTGTGGACGACGTGACCGGCGAGCCTTTGGTGCAACGCGCCGACGACCAGGAAGAAACTGTCAAGAAGCGTCTGGATGTGTACAGCGCCCAGACCCGCCCCTTGGTGGACTACTACTCCAACTGGGCCCAAGCCGATGCGGCAGCCGCCCCCAAGTACCGTGCCATCAGCGGCACCGGCAGCGTGGAAGACATCACTGCACGTGCTTTTGCAGCGCTGGCTGACTGATCTTCAGCAACGCGCCCCAGCAAAGCCCGGCTCGCCGGGCTTTTTCAATGGCGTTGCCCTGTACCGCCGGAGAATCAATCCCCTGACTCGGCCAGCAAGGCCAGCATCAAGCTGATGCGCGCTTTGAGGGGAGTCAGTCCGTCCACATCGGCCCAGAGGCTGCTGTTGCCCACCATGCGCCCCTCTTGGCAACGCGAGCTGCGGCGCACTTGAACGCCTTGGCGCTGCGCATCCAGCAGCGCCGCTTGCACCGCTTGGTGCACCGTGCCATTACCGGAACCGGCCACCACCAAGCCAGCCACGCCGGATGCCACCAAAGCATCCACCACACGGCGACTGGCACCGGCATGGCTGAGCACCAGCTCCACCACGGGCCACTGACTCACCTCAGACTGCATCACGCGCTGCAACAGTTGTTCATCGGGCTTGCCGCCGCCAGCTGTGGTCGCACCACTGGGCAAAATCCAGTGCACTTGAGCTGCAGACACCGCGCCCAAAGGCCCTGCATCGCCCGAGCTGAATGCATCCAGCCGGTAAGGATGCACCTTCTGCACATCGCGAGCGCTGTGGATCACGCCTGCGCACACCACACTGACACCTGCGGCCAGAGTCTGCGCGCTAACGGTAAAGGCATCGAGCAAATTCTGTGGGCCATCGGCCTCATCCGAGCTGGCCGGGCGCATGGCGCACACCATCACCACCGGCTTGCTCGGCTGCAACACCGATTGCAAAAACCAGGCTGTTTCCTCAATGGTGTCGGTGCCATGCGTGATCACCAAAGCCCCCACATCCGCTTGCGCCAACCAATGTGCGCAACGACGCGCCAAAAGTTGCCAGGTGGCGTGGTCCATGTCTTTGCTGTCGAGTTGAACCACTTGCTCAAGCACCAGCTGCCGCCCATCCAGCACTTTATCCAGCCCCGGCAATGCCGCCGTCAACTGCGCCACGCCCAGCTGCGCCGCAGTGTAAGCGACCTGCTCCGACGAACTGGCCGCCGTGCCCGCGATGGTGCCGCCTGTGCCCAAAACAACAACTTTTTCAATTTTTTTTGTCTGACCCACTTGCACAGTCCCAAAAACTGGTTAAAAATACAGTCACTGGATGAAAAAACAGTTTCACCCAACTTCTCAAGGAAGACGCCATGATCGACAGCCCCAAACTCACGCCCCGTCAGCAGGAAATTCTGGAACTGATTCAGAACACCATTGCCAACACCGGTGCACCGCCCACACGGGCAGAGATTGCCAACGTTTTGGGCTTCAAATCGGCCAACGCCGCCGAAGAACACCTCAAGGCCCTGGCCCGCAAAGGCGCGATCGAACTGGTCAGCGGCACCTCCCGCGGCATTCGCCTCAAAGGCGGCTCACGCAGCAGCCTGCGCGCCCCCTCCGATCTGTTCAGCCTCACCCTGCCCGGTCTGGGCCAGCTGAGTTTGCCACTGGTCGGGCGTGTGGCCGCCGGTTCGCCCATTCTCGCCCAAGAGCATGTGGACCGGACCTACCAAGTCGAAAGCACGCTGTTCAGCGAACAGCCCGACTATTTGCTGCGTGTGCGCGGCATGTCCATGCGCGACGCGGGCATCATGGACGGCGACTTGCTGGCAGTCAAATCCACCAAGGATGTGCGCAACGGCCAAATCGTTGTGGCGCGACTGGGCGAAGAAGTCACCGTCAAGCGCTTGCGCAAAACGGCACACGGCATCGAACTGTTGCCCGAAAACCCCGATTACAAAACCATCGTGGTCAACCCCGAAGAGCCTTTTGACATCGAAGGGCTGGCCGTGGGTTTGATCCGCAACACCTTGCTGATGTAAGCCCCCCTTTTTTCAACGGCCATTGCACCAGGTGGCGGGCGCTGACGGTTTTCACCAACGGCCCTGATGCAATTGGCTTATCCAGCAATCCTGCCTGTGTCCAACCTCCATGCTTTTGAAAGGTTTCACATGGGAATCGCTCTTCTTGCTCTTTCGGGTCTGTTTCAAGGACTGACTTCTTTTCACCGTGCAGCCCCCGCACCCCGTCCGCGCCCTGCAGGCCGCATCCACCCCGTGTGGACGGTGCGCCGCCCCAGCTGCCAAACCATGGCCGCTTCGCTGATGGCCAAAAAATCCACGGCCATGGCCCCCACCTTGCGCGTCCTGCGGGTGGCCGAAAGCGGCCCGCGCTCCGACTGTGCCGGTCGCATGGTGATTTCCGGTCGCATGGCCGACGTCTGCGCCGAACTCGACCGACTCGTGGCCCTGGAAGCAGCGCAGGCTCGCCACTGACCCACCCGCGGCCAAAACGCTCAGGGCTGGCACACCCGGCTTGATCGTTTTGGCCCGCGCAGACCCTGGGGCGCAAAACTGCAGCAAAGGGTATCGCAGACCCTTGTTCTGTTTTGTGTCACCAGATCTCACAAGCTGCTCATGCAAACCCCTCAGAACAGCTTCGGCTCAAGGCACAATGCAGGGATGAACATTGTGATCCTCGACGACTACCAGGATGCGGTCCGCAAACTGGACTGCGCCAGCAAACTTGAAGCATTTCCAGCCAAGGTTTACACCAACACGGTCAAAGGCATTGGCCAGCTGTCGGTGCGCCTGAAAGACGCCGATGTGATCGTGCTCAACCGTGACCGCACCGACATCAACCGCGCCCTGGTGGAAAAACTGCCCAAACTCAAGCTGATTGCCCAGACCGGCCGCGTGGGCAGCCACATCGATCTGGCCGCCTGCACCGAACGCGGCGTGGCCGTGGCCGAAGGGGTGGGCTCTCCGGTGGCGCCCGCTGAGTTGACATGGGCTCTCATCATGGCGGCCTCACGTCGCTTGCCGCAATACATCAGCAACCTCAAACACGGCGCATGGCAACAATCCGGCCTCAAGTCCAGCGCCATGCCGACCAATTTCGGTCTGGGCACCGTGCTCAAAGGCAAAACGCTGGGCATCTGGGGCTACGGCAAGATTGGCCAACTGGTCGCCGGTTATGGCAAAGCCTTTGGCATGACCGTCAAAGTCTGGGGGTCGGATGAATCACGTGTGCGCGCAGCCCGTGATGGTTACGAAGCTTCTGTCAGCCGCGAAGCTTTTTTTGAAGAATCGGATGTGCTGTCCATCCACCTTCGATTGAACGACACGACCACCGGCATCATCACTTCAGACGATCTGGGGCGAATGAAACCCACAGCCCTGTTTGTCAACACATCCCGCGCTGAACTGATCGAGGCCAATGCCCTCATCAGTGCCTTGAACCGGGGTCGCCCGGGCCTGGCCGCCGTCGATGTGTTCGAGTCCGAGCCCATCTTGCAAGGCTCGGCCTTGCTGCGTCTGGAAAACTGCATTTGCACCCCGCACATTGGCTATGTCGAGAAAGACAGCTACGAGCTGTACTTTGGTGCGGCTTTTGACAACGTGGTGAATTTCATCAAGGGCACGCCCACCAACATCGTCAACCCCGGCGCGCTGCAAGTCAGGCGCTGAGTTTTGAACACCTCCGCCGCCGCCCCCATGCGCGAACGACTGCCTCGGGTTCTTTGGCCCATGATGTTTGGCAACGTCGTGATCGGCACCGGCGTCATGATGGCCGCCGGGACGCTCAACGACATCGTCAGCTCCCTGTCGGTGTCGGTGAGCACAGCGGGCCAGTTGATTTCCAGCAGCGCCCTGCTGGTGTGCTTCGGTGCCCCTTTGCTGGCGGCTGTGGTGGCTGGCTGGGATCGTCGCAAACTGCTGGTGGGCAGCCTGCTGTGGTACGGGCTTTGGCATTTGCTGGCGGCTTGGGCACCCGGCTTTTACAGCTTGCTGAGCTTTCGTGCCATGGCCATGGTGGCTGCGGCCATTTTCACCCCTCAGGCTGCTTCGTGCATCGGCTTGCTGGTCAAGGATTCACAACGCGGCCGCGCCATGACCTTCGTTTTTCTGGGCTGGTCGGTGGCCTCGGTGCTGGGCATGCCTTTGGGTGCGTGGATCGGCGGCCACTTTGGCTGGCGTTGGTCCATGGCCCTGATTGCCGCCCTGTCTTTGCTTGGGGCCAGCTGGCTATGGCGGCAAATGCCCAGCAAAGTGCTGCCCCCGGCACTGTCTGCAGCCGCCTGGCGACAAACCCTGTCCTCGCGCACCATCTGGGTCACCTTGAGCGTGACCATGATGTTTGCGGCTGGCCAGTTCGTGCTGTTCAGCTACCTGGCCCCCTACGTCAAGGCACGTTTTGACGTCACCCCGGGCGAATTCAGCCTGATGCTGTTGGCCTACGGCAGCATGGGTTTTGTCGGCAACGCCTTGCTGTCGCGCTTCATTGACCGCCTGGGCGCATCCCGCTGCATCCTGATTTCCCTGTCCTTCATGTGTCTGTGCCTCTTGATGGCGCCTTGGGTCACCCACGCTACCGGTATGGCGCTGGCCCTTTGCTTTTGGGGCCTGGGCGGGTTTTCGTCCAACTCGGCGCAGCAAGCCCGTCTGGCCGCTCAAGCGCCTTGGCTGGCGTCCGCATCCATTTCCCTGAACACCTCGGCCATGTATGCCGGTCAAGCCATTGGCGCGACGGTTGGGGGCTGGACGATTGTTCACCTGGGCATGAGCGCATTGCCCTTTGGCGGGCTCGTTGGGCTGCTGGCGGCCATCGGTTTGAGTCTGCTGGCCACCCGCTACGCCCAGATACATCCCTTACGCCTACCTGATAAAGCCCCAATCTGAGGCCATAATGGCCATCTCAGAGGCGAGTTACCACGCCGTTACCGCACGGACTGCCCTTTGACTGATTCAGACCCTGTTATTTGCAAGCATCCACTATGACTCTCGCATTTTCCAAAGTCGCCATCATTGGCGCAGGCGCCATGGGCCGGGGCATTGCCCAAATCGCGGCGCAAGCCGGCAGCCAGGTTTGGCTGTACGACACCCAGGCCGAAGCCATCCAAAAAGCCCGCGACGCCGTGTTCCTGCAATGGGACAAGCTGCAGGAAAAAGGCCGGCTGACCCCCGAGGCCGTGGCCGGACACAAAAGCCGTTTGCTGGGTGCTTCCAGCATGCAAGACTTGGCTGACTGCGAATTGGTGGTCGAAGCCATCGTCGAAAAGCTCGACATCAAAAAGAGCCTGTTCACCGAATTGGAAAAAGTCTTGGCCCCCAGCGCTGTGCTGGTGACCAACACCTCGTCCTTGTCGGTCACGGCGATTGCCGCCGCCTTGCAGCGCCCTGCGCAATTTGCCGGTTACCACTTCTTCAACCCCGTGCCGCTCATGAAAGTGGTCGAGGTCATTGCGGGGCTGAAAACCGACCCAACCGTCTGCCAGCGCTTGTCTGACTTTGCCCGCCAAATGGGCCACACGCCCGTGCAGGCGCAAGACACGCCCGGCTTCATCGTCAACCACGCCGGGCGCGGTTACAGCACCGAAGCGCTGCGCATCGTGAGCGAAGGCATCGCCGATTTCGCCACCATCGACCGCATCTTGCGCGACCAAGTCGGCTTCAAGCTCGGCCCCTTCGAGCTGTTTGACCTCACGGCCCTGGACGTGTCGCACCATGTGATCGAAGCGATTTACCACCAGTACTACGAAGAGCCCCGCTACCGCCCCAACGTGATCACAGCCCAGCGCCTGGCCGGTGGCGTGGTCGGCAAAAAAGTCGGCGAAGGCTTTTACAAATACGTGGACGGCGCGGCCCAAGTGCCCGCCGAGCCGCCCGTGCCCGTGGTGGACACCATCCCGCCCGTGTGGGTCTCGCCCCGCGCTGCGCGTCGCATGGAACTGCTGCAACTGCTCAAGGACCTGGGTGCCAAAATCGAAACCGGCGCATCGCCCTCACCCGAAGCGCTGTCCATCGTCGCGCCTCTGGGCTTTGACATCACCACCGTGGCCGTGGTCGAGCGCCTAGACCCTGCCCGCACCGTGGGCATCGACATGCTGATCGACGACGCCGCCACCAAGCGCCGTGTGCTGGCGGTCAACCCTGCCACCCGTGCCGACATGCGCGATGCGGCCCACGCCCTGTTCGCACGCGACGGCAAGGCGGTGTCGGTGATCCGCGACAGCGGTGGCTTCATCACGCAGCGCGTGGTGGCCACCATCGTCAACATCGCGTCCGACATCTGCCAGCAACGCATCTGCACACCGCAAGACCTGGAGACCGCCGTCACCCTGGGCTTGGCCTACCCCATGGGCCCCTTGGCCATGGGCAACCGCTACGGTCCGACCAATGTGCTCGAAGTGCTGTTCAACCTGCAAACGGTCTATGGCGATCCACGTTATCGCCCCAGCCCCTGGTTGCGCCGACGCGGTGCCATTGGCCTGTCCCTGATGCACACCGAAGAGTGATCCCATGACCGCACAACTGCTCAGCACCAGCGAAGGCCAGACCCTGGTCCTGACCCTCAGCAACCCCGAGTTCCGCAATGCCCTGGGCCCGGAGATGTACGCCGCAGGCGTCGAGGCGCTGAATGTGGCCGAGTCCAGCGCCGATGTGCGCAGCGTGGTCATCACCGGTGCCAACGGCATCTTCAGCGCGGGCGGCAATTTGCAGCGGCTGCAAAACAACCGCCAACTGCCACCCGAGCATCAGGCGCAAAGCATCGAAGGCCTGCACAACTGGATCGAAGCCATCCGCACCTTCCCTAAGCCGGTGATCGCCGCAGTTGAAGGTCCTGCAGCCGGTGCTGGCTTCTCGCTGGCCTTGGCCTGCGACATGATCGTGGCCGCGCGCAACAGCGTGTTCGTCATGGCCTACAGCGGCATCGCCTTGTCGCCCGACGGCGGCGGCAGCTGGAGCTTGTCGCGTGCTGTGCCGCGCCAGCTGGCCACCGAGCTGCTCATGTGCGGTGAGCGCATTGGCGCTGAACGCCTGCAACAACTGGGCGTGGTCAACCGCTTGTGCGAAACCGGGCAGGCGCTGGACACCGCCTTGCAACTGAGCGCCCAACTCAACGCCCGTGCACCCAATGCGCTGGCCAGCATCAAAGACCTGTTGTCGGATGCCGATGGCAGCACCTTGACCGCACAGCTGGCCCGCGAGCGCGACAACTTCGTCAAGAACTTGCACCACCCCAACGCCGGCATCGGCATTGCCGCATTCTTGAACAAGCAAACACCGCAATACGAATAAGCCGCCTGGTCCCCCAGGCGACAAAAATCCAATTACCAGTCACTGAAAAGACAGCCCATGGACGAACCCATTCTGACAATGGAAGAAAGAGAAGCGATCAACAACGGTCGCTGGTTTTCAACCCTTTCACCATCGCTTCGGCACGACATACTTCGATGCGCTTACGTCAAACGATTCAAGGACGGCGACATGCTCGCTGCGCGGGGGGATCCTCCCGAGCAGTGGATCGCCTGCGCCAAGGGTGCGGTGCGCGTGAGCTCGACCTCGGTTTCGGGCAAACAAATCACCTTGACCTATGTGGAGCCGGGCATCTGGTTTGGCGATGTGTCGATCTTCGACGGGGATCGCCGCACGCACGACTGCTATGCGCATGGCGACACCACCACCTTGAACGTGGCCAAGGCCGACTTCAAGAAAATCCTGTCGCAGCACGTCGAGTTCTCCGAAGCCATGCTGCGTTTGCAATCGCGTCGCATTCGCCAGCTCTACGGTTTGGTGGAAGACCTCAACACCCTGCCCTTGCGTGCGCGTCTGGCCAAACAGCTCAACCACTTGCTGCGCAGCTACGGCACGCCCAGCTTGTCGGACGCCAAGGCGATTCGCATCAGCTTGCAACTGGCGCAGGAAGAGCTGGCGCAACTGCTGGGCGCTTCGCGTCAGCGGGTGAACCAGGAACTCAAGCAAATGGAGCGCGAGCACATCATCCGGATCGAGCCGGGTGGTCTGGTCGTGTTGGACCGCGAGGGCTTGCTGGCCATCGTGAACGCGGATCACTGAACCGCACAAACTTTTCATCACCGCTGAATGCAGCGGAAACGGGTGCCCCATGAGTGCTTTTGATCATTTCGTGGGGACCCGGCCTGTCACGGGCTCCCACGCCTTCGACATCTCTGCCCTGGAAACTTGGCTCAGCGCCAAGCTGCCGGGCTTTGCAGGCCCCTTGAGCGTGGAAATGTTCAAGGGCGGCCAGTCCAATCCCACCTACAAACTCATCACGCCATCGCGCCAATACGTGATGCGCGCCAAGCCTGGTCCTGTGGCCAAGCTGCTGCCTTCGGCCCACGCCATCGAGCGTGAATTTGCCGTGATGCAAGGCTTGCACGGCACCGATGTGCCCGTGGCGCAAATGCATGTGCTGTGCGACGACGAATCGATCATCGGCCGCGCCTTCTATGTCATGGAGTTCGTGCAAGGCCGCGTGCTGTGGGACCAGTCACTTCCCGGCATGAGCACAGCAGAGCGCGGCGCCATCTATGACGAGATGAACCGCGTGATGGCCGCCTTGCACAAGGTCGACTTCGCCAAGCAAGGCTTGGCCAGCTACGGCAAACCCGGCAACTACATCGAGCGCCAGATCGCCCGCTGGAGCAAACAATACGTCGCCTCCATCACCCAACCCATCCCCGAGATGGACAAGCTGATGGCCTGGCTGCCTGAGCACATTCCGGCCAGCGCCAA
>JBEEJQ010000067.1:0-14043 GCA_041169105.1 Pseudomonadota bacterium
AAACTGTGGCGCTGGCGGTTGTCGATGTGCTGGTCAACAGCGCGGGCATCACCGGCCCCAACACCAAGGTGTGGGACTACCCGGTGGATGCGTGGAAGCAGGTGTTCGATGTGAACGTGCATGGACTCTTCCATTGCTGCCGCGAACTCAGCGCCCACATGAAGGCGCGCAACTACGGGCGCATCGTCAACATCGCCTCGGTGGCGGGCAAAGACGGCAACCCCAACGCCAGCGCATACAGTGCGAGCAAGGCGGCGGTCATTGGTCTCACCAAATCATTGGGCAAAGAGCTGGCCGACACGGGCGTGCGGGTGAACTGTGTCACCCCGGCGGCTGTGAAGACGGCGATTTTTGATCAAATGACGCCCGAGCACATCCAGTTCATGTTGTCCAAGATCCCGATGGCCCGCTTTGGCGAGCCCGAAGAAGTCGCCGCCATGGTGACTTGGCTGAGCACCGAAGAATGTTCCTTTTCCACTGGTGCGGTCTTTGACCTGTCCGGTGGTCGTTCCACGTATTGATTTTTTTCACACTGAGAGGTTTTATGAAACTCGTTCGTTATGGCCAACCCGGCAAAGAAAAACCAGGCCTGATCGATGCCGATGGCCGCTTGCGCGACCTGAGCGGCGTGGTCAAAGACATCACGCCTGAGCAACTGAGCGACAAGGCCCTGGCCAAGCTGGCCAAGGTGAAGACCGACAAGCTGCCCTTGGTGCGCGGCAAAAAGCGTTTTGGCACCCCCATCTCGTCGACCAGCAAGTTCATCGCCATTGGCCTGAACTACGCCGACCACGCGGCCGAATCGGGCATGCCAATCCCCAAAGAACCCATCGTGTTCACCAAGGCGATCTCGTGCATTCAGGGCGCAGACGACGACGTCATGCTGCCCAAGGGCTCCAAGAAAACCGACTGGGAAGTCGAGCTGGGCATCGTGATCGGCACCCGCGCACGTTACGTCACGCAAAAAGAAGCCCTCAACCATGTGGCCGGTTACTGCGTGGTCAACGACGTGAGCGAGCGCGAATACCAGCTGGAGTTGGGCGGCAGCTGGGACAAGGGCAAGGGTTGCGACACCTTCGGCCCCGTGGGCCCATGGCTGGTCACGCGCGACGAAGTGCCCAACCCACAAGCTCTGGGCATGTGGCTGGACGTGAACGGCGTGCGTTACCAAACCGGCAACACCAAGACCATGATCTTTGGTGTGGCCAAGCTGGTGAGCTACGTGAGCCAGTTCATGACCCTGGAGCCAGGCGACATCATCACCACCGGCACGCCGCCTGGCGTGGGCATGGGCGTGAAGGTCGATGGCAAACCTGCACCGGTGTACCTCAAGCGCGGTGATGTGATGCGTTTGGGCATTGAGGGCCTGGGCGAGCAAACCCAGAAAGTGGTGGCTTTCAAGGCCTGAGGCCCTCGGCGCTGACTTTCTGCAGCCCGCCTTGTTATGCAAGGCGGGCTTTTTTATGCTTACGGCTGATTTTTGAGCCGCTGGCTGTGAGAGCAGATACCCAGCCGATGTATCAGCACGTTGAATGCATGTCGAGCGTCTTTAAATCTTCATCAAATCTCCATGGACTTGTCATCCTGGCTTGGAAAACTGAATTGGTTGTAAACACCACTTACCTTCAGGAGAATTTCCAATGCACATCAGCGCCATCGACAGTGAAGACTTGCCCACCAACACCACCCAGAACGAACACTTTCAAAACGTGGTCAACCGAGCAGTGAATCGTCGCGGTTTCTTGAAATTCGGCAGCGGTGCGGCCGTTGCCACTTTCCTGGCGGGCCCCTTGGCGGCTTGCGGCGGTAGCGACAACGAGAGCGTCGCTTCATTGCTCGGGTTCAAGGCGGTATCGGCATCATCTGCCGATACCGTTGTGGTGGCCGAAGGGTACACCGCCACCCCCTTTGTGCCCTGGGGCACCCCTTTGTTTTCGACGGGTGCGGGTTCGACATGGTCGGGCAATGGCGCCGAGTCTGCAGCAGACCAAGCGCGCCAAGTGGGTGACAACCACGATGGCCTCCATTTCTTCCCCATCAATGGCGCATCCAGCAGCGAAGGCTTGTTGGTGATGAACCATGAATACAACACCACTGTGGCACCAGCCTACACCGACTACCTGACCTTGTTCGGGCCGACACCCGCGCCCGCCAATACACTGGAGCGCGTCAACAAGGCCATCAATGCTTGGGGTTGTTCGGTCCTCCACATCAAGAAAACCGCGGGCACCTGGGCTTTGGTGACAGACTCTGTTTACAACCGCCGCATCACTGCCGCGACCCCCATGTTGCTCACGGGGCCAGCTGCTGGCGACGACAAGTTGAAAACCAGTGCAGACACCACGGGCACCGAAGTGCTGGGCACGATCAACAACTGCGGTAACGGTTACACCCCTTGGGGAACCTATTTGACCTGCGAGGAAAACTTCAACAACAATTTTGGCACCACTGTTGATCCCACTGTGGATGGGCGAACTGTCGCCATGAAGCGCTACGGGATCACGAAAAACACGTCTGGTTATGCGTGGGAGGTGCAACACACACGGTTCGACTACAAGATCGAGCCCAACGAATCCAATCGCTTCGGCTGGATTGTGGAGATCGATCCTTTTGACCCGACTTCCAAGCCCAAAAAACGCACCGCTCTTGGTCGCTTCAAGCACGAAAACGCAGCCTATGCTTTCACCAAAGACAAGCGTGTGGTGGTTTACATGGGCGATGACCAGGCCGATGACTACGTCTACAAATTTGTCTCAACCAATGTGTACATCGAAGGCAATCAGCGTGCCAATGCCAACTTGCTGGACAGCGGCAAACTGTATGTGGCCAAGTTCAACGATGGAGTCACCACTGGCGATTTCATGGGCACCGGCCAATGGGTTGAACTGAACATCAGCAACCCTCTGATTTCAGGCTACGCTACTTACACCTTCACCAACCAAGCCGATGTTCTGATCCACGCGCGTCTTGCCGCTGACGCAGTTGGCGCCACCAAAATGGACCGGCCAGAGTGGGTCACCGTGCACCCGACTTCAGGTGAGGTCTATGTGACCTTGACCAACAACTCCGGTCGCACTGCAGTCAATGATGCCAATCCGCGAACCAGCAACATTTACGGGCAAATTGTGCGCTGGCGTGAGACGGCTGGCGATGCTGCAGCCACGACCTTTGATTGGGATATTTTTGTGTTGGCGGGCAATCCCAGTGTGACAGCCCATCAGGGGACCCTTAAAGCGGGCTCAAGCAATGTGACAGCGGACAACACTTTCAACAGCCCCGATGGCTTGGGCTTTGACCAGTTTGGACGCCTGTGGATCCAAACAGACGGCAAGTACAGCAACACAGGGGACTATGCCAACCAAGGCAATAACCAGATGCTGGCGGCGGATCCGGTCACCAAGGAAATCCGACGTTTCCTGGTGGGCCCCAAGGAGTGTGAAGTGACGGGTTTGAGTTTCACGCCTGACAGCAAAACCTTGTTCATCAATATCCAGCACCCAGGTGAAAACGGTGGTGGCTCTAGCCACTGGCCCGAAGGCGGCAGTGCCATGCCGCGCTCGGCGACGGTCATCATCACCAAGAACGATGGCGGCGTGATTGGGACCTGAGGCCAGGTTTGACCATGAAAAAGCACCGCCTAGGCGGTGCTTTTTCATGGGTGTCACCCATTTGTCGGGGCTAAAGCCGCCGACCTACGGGGGCGCAGGTCGGCGCTTTAGCGCCGACGCCTTGATCACATGTTGCGACGGTACTGACCACCCACCTCGAACAAGGCATTGGTGATCTGCCCCAGCGAGCACACGCGCACCGCGTCCATCAGCACCTCGAACACGTTGCCGTTGTCGATCACGGCTTGCTGCAGGCGTTTGAGCATGGCCGGGGCCTTGTCAGCGTTGCGCTGGTGGAAGTCGTTCAGGCGCTGCAGTTGCGACTGCTTTTCTTCTTCGGTCGAGCGGGCCAGCTCCAGGCTCTCCAGCACTTCGTCACCCTTGGGGTTGCGGAATGTGTTGACGCCGATGATGGGCAGCTCGCCGGTGTGCTTGAGCATCTCGTAGTGCATCGACTCGTCTTGGATCTTGCCGCGCTGGTAGCCGGTTTCCATCGCACCCAACACGCCGCCGCGCTCGGCGATTTTCTCGAACTCGGCCAGCACCATTTCTTCGACCAGCTCGGTCAGCTCGTCGATGATGAAAGCGCCTTGGTTCGGGTTCTCGTTTTTGGCCAAGCCCCACTCGCGGTTGATGATCAGCTGGATCGCCATGGCGCGGCGCACCGAGTCTTCGGTGGGCGTGGTGATGGCCTCGTCGAATGCGTTGGTGTGCAGGCTGTTGCAGTTGTCGTAGATCGCGATCAGCGCCTGCAGCGTGGTGCGGATGTCGTTGAACTGGATCTCCTGCGCGTGCAGCGAGCGGCCCGAAGTCTGGATGTGGTACTTGAGCTTCTGGCTGCGTTCGTTCGCGCCGTACTTCTCTTTCATTGCTACCGCCCAGATGCGGCGCGCCACGCGGCCGAGCACCGTGTACTCGGGGTCCATGCCGTTGCTGAAGAAGAACGACAAGTTGGGCGCGAAGTCGTCGATGTGCATGCCACGCGCCAAGTACGCTTCCACAAAGGTGAAGCCGTTACTCAGCGTGAAGGCCAGCTGGCTGATCGGGTTGGCCCCGGCCTCGGCGATGTGGTAACCGCTGATGGACACCGAGTAGAAGTTGCGCACATCGTGGTGCACAAAATACTGCGCGATGTCGCCCATCACCTTGAGCGAGAACTCGGTCGAGAAGATGCAGGTGTTCTGGCCCTGGTCTTCTTTCAGGATGTCGGCCTGCACCGTGCCGCGCACATTGGCCAGTACCCATTCCTTGATCTTGGCCGTCTCGGTTTCGGTGGGCTCGCGGCCGTTTTCGGCTTTGAACTTGTCGATGTTCTGGTCGATGGCCGTGTTCATGAACATGGCCAGGATCGATGGCGCAGGGCCGTTGATGGTCATCGACACAGACGTTGTGGGGTTGCACAGGTCAAAGCCCGAATACAGCACCTTCATGTCGTCGAGCGTGGCCACGTTCACGCCGGAATTGCCGATCTTGCCGTAGATGTCCGGACGCAGGTCGGGGTCGTTGCCGTACAGCGTCACCGAGTCGAAGGCGGTGGACAAGCGCTTGGCTGGCATGCCTTCGCTCACCAGCTTGAAGCGGCGGTTGGTGCGGAAGGGGTCGCCTTCACCGGCAAACATGCGGGTCGGGTCTTCGCCCTCGCGCTTGAAGGCAAAGGTGCCAGCGGTGTAGGGGTAGCTGCCGGGCACGTTGTCCAGCATCAGCCACTTGAGGATTTCGCCGTGGTCTTCGTACTGAGGCAGCGCGACTTTGCGGATGGTGGTGCCTGAGAGGCTCTTGGTGGTCAGCGCGGTGCGGATTTCCTTGTCGCGGATCTTCACCACGTATTCGTCGCCCGCATAGGCTTTTTGCATGTCGGGCCACTGGGCCAGCAGCTTTTTGGCCGTGGGGTCCTGTGTTTCTTCGCGTGCCACCGCCAAATCGATGGCCGCTTCTGCCGCTTTGGCGCGTCCGGCTTTGCCCACCTCCAGCATGCGGGCCGCAGCGCGCAGTTGCTGAATCTCGCGGGCCAGGCGGGCCTGGTCGATGGCGCGTTTTTTGTAGCCACGCACCGTGTCGCTGATCTCGGCCAGGTAACGGGTACGGGCGGGCGGCACAACCGGATTTTGGTGTGTGCTGTGACGCACGTTGACCACGGGCAGGCGACCATCGCTGGCTTTCATGCCCAGTTCCATCAAGCGGACTTTGAGCGCCTGGTACAGCGCCGTCACGCCGTCGTCGTTGAAGCGGGCGGCCATGGTGCCAAACACCGGCATCTGCTCGGTCGGCACCGTCCAGGCTTCCTTGTTGCGCTGAACCTGCTTGGCCACGTCGCGCAGCGCGTCAGAGGCACCCTTGCGGTCAAACTTGTTGATCGCCACGAACTCGGCAAAGTCCAGCATGTCGATTTTTTCAAGCTGGCTGGCCGCGCCAAACTCGGGCGTCATCACGTACATGGGCACGTCCACATGCGGCACGATGGCCGCGTCGCCCTGGCCAATGCCCGAGGTCTCGACCACGATCAAATCAAAACCCGCCACCTTGCAGGCCGCCACCACGTCGGGCAGGGCGGCTGAAATTTCAGAGCCGAAATCACGCGTCGCCAGCGAGCGCATGAACACACGCGAACCTTGCGACCAGGGGCTGATGGCGTTCATGCGGATGCGGTCCCCCAGCAAAGCGCCACCGCTCTTGCGGCGCGAAGGATCGATCGAGATCACGGCCACGCGCAGCGCATCGTCTTGGTCCAGGCGCAGACGACGGATCAGCTCGTCGGTCAGCGACGACTTGCCCGCACCGCCGGTGCCGGTGATACCGAGCACGGGCACCCTCTTGGCTGCAGCTTGTTCGCGAACAGCGGCCACTACTTTCGCGTCGGCCTTGTCGTTTTCGAGTGCGGTGATCAGCTGGGCCAGCGCACGCCAGTTCATCTCGCCGTGGCCTTCAATGGCGCTCACGTCTTTGGGAGCCAGAGGGCTCACGTCTTGGTCGCAGCGCATGACCATCTCACCGATCATGCCGGCCAGGCCCATTTTTTGACCGTCTTCGGGGCTGAAAATGCGCACGCCTTTTTCGGCCAAAGCGCGAATCTCGGCAGGCACGATCACGCCGCCGCCGCCGCCAAACACTTTGATGTGTTCACCACCACGGGCCTTGAGCAGATCGACCATGTAGCTGAAATATTCGTTGTGACCACCTTGGTAAGAGCTGATCGCGATGCCCTGCGCGTCTTCTTGCAGCGCTGCGGTCACTACCTCATCCACTGAGCGGTTGTGGCCCAGGTGGATCACCTCGGCACCCATGCTTTGCAGGATGCGGCGCATGATGTTGATGGCCGCATCGTGCCCGTCAAACAAGCTGGCCGCCGTGACAAAACGCACCTTGTTCGTGGGTCGGTAATTGGCCAAGGCTTTGAATTCAGCGGAAAGGTCGGTCATGGGTGTCTCCGGTCTGGGTGAGCGGTTGAAAGTCTTTACGTTTACGTAAACGTCAATCATAGCGTCAAGTTACGCTTTGTCGAGAGGGATTTTTCGGTGTGGCTGACCCCTTGTCCAGCCGTTGGGTGAATGTTGTTAAAGCGTGACATGTCACATCATTTGATCTATTGCAAGCTGTGTATCAGCCCAGCCTGCCATCATGGCACGGGAGACATCCCATGAAACTGGCCCTGATTTCAGACATCCACGCCAACCGGCAAGCCTTGCAGGCTTGCCTGGCGCACGCACGTCAGCAGGGCGTTGGCCAGCTGGCCTTTCTGGGTGATCTGGTGGGGTATGGCGGCGATCCTGTCGCCGTGCTCGACGAAGTGATGGCACTGGTGGCACAGGGAGCCTGGGTCCTCAAGGGCAACCACGATGAGATGGCCCTGAATCCGCCTGCAGAACAAGGCGGCGCAGCCACGCAGGGCGCACAAGGTGCAAGCTGGACCTGCGCACAGCTCTCGCCTGTTCATAAAGCGTTTCTTTCGGGGCTGCCGGTGACCCATGCGCATGGCCACTTGTTCATGGTCCATGCCAGCGCTGACAAGCCCGAAGCATGGCGCTATGTGGACAGCGAGCGTGCTGCCGGCCATTGCCTGGATGTGGCGCAGGCACAGGGGTTCTCGCATGTGCTGGTTGGCCATGTGCACCAGCAGGCCTTGTATTACCAGGGCGCCGGTCGCTTGTTGATGAAATTCGAGCCCAAGCCCGGTGTAGCCGTACCCATGTCCCCCCACCGCCCCATGGTGGCCTGTGTGGGCTCTTGTGGCCAACCGCGTGATGGCGACCCGCGTGCCATGTACACCGTGTACGACCTGGCCGCCCGCAAGATCACTTTTCATCGCGTGTCCTACAACCACAGCGAAGCAGCCACTGCTGTCCGAACAGCCGGATTGCCTGAATTTTTTGCGGATCGATTGGAGCGTGGACGTTGAAACTGCTGAACCCCGGACACGAACTCGACGGATTTGAAATCGAATCCTGCATGCATGCCGGTGGCATGGCCCATGTGTACAAGGTGGTCTATGCGCCCGCAGCCGATGGCAGCCGCCGCCGCAGCGAATTCCCCATGGCCATGAAGATCCCGCGCATGACCGCCGGTGACGGGGCCGAAAACATCGTCAGCTTTGAAGTGGAGTTGCAGATCCTGTCTGAACTCAAGGGTCTCCATGTGCCGCGTTTCGTTGCTGCGGGCGATTTGGCCCGTGTGCCTTATCTGGTCATGGAATACGTCGAAGGTCAGACCCTGCAGCATTGGCTGGACAGGTCCGAGCCGCTGTCGGTGGCGGAGATTGCTGCCTTGGGCACGGCCATGGCCCGCGCGGCACACAGCCTGCATCAGCAAAACGTGTGTCACCTGGACCTCAAACCTGCGAACGTCCTGATCCGAGCCGATGGCAGCGCGGTGATGCTGGACTTTGGCCTGTCATGTCATGCGAACTACCCCGACTTGCTGGCCGAAGAGCTGCGCAAGGCCGTAGGCTCGCCGGTCTGGATATCGCCCGAGCAGGTGGTGGGCGTGCGCGGTGATCCGCGCAGCGACATCTTTGCCATCGGCGTCATGCTCTACGAGTTAGCAACAGGCGAGCTGCCGTTCGGCGAGCCGGCCACGCAAGGCGGCTTGCGCCAACGTTTGTGGATGGACCCGGTGCCGCCGCGCAAGCACCGGCCCGATTTGCCCGAATGGTTGCAGGAAGTCATCTTGCGCTGTCTGGAAGCGGTGGCCGACCAGCGTTACCCCTCGGCCTCGCACCTGGCGTTTGATCTGAGCCACCCGGATCAGATCAAGGTGACCGCGCGTGGCCGTCAAACCGAAGGCACAGGTTTTTGGACGCATTTCAAACGCTGGTTGCGTGCCAGTGGCATGTCTTACCAACCCAGCCCTGTGCCGGTGCAGCAGATTGAGCAGGTGCCCATCATCATGGTTGCCGTGCCCCACCACGACGTGAGTGATGTCACTTTGTATTCCTTGCGCGAAGCGGTGGCACGTTCTTTGGGCATCCGGCCTGGTGCGCGTTTGGCGTGTGTCACCGTCATCTCGCCGGGGCAGACCAGCAGCACCGAGGTCGACAAAGGCGAGACCCAAGTCCACCGCTGGCACCTGAGCCGCTTGCAGCAATGGGCGCAGCCGCTGGACCTGACTGACCATCAGACTTCTTACCATGTGCTGGAGTCAGGGGACGTGGCCCAGGCCTTGCTGGCCTACGCCGAGGGCAATCAGGTCAACATGATCATCATGGGGGCCGCCACGCACGGTCTGCAGATGCAACGTTTTGTGGCCACCGTCCCGATCAAGGTGGCAATGGACGCCTCGTGCACGGTGATCCTGGTCAAGCAAAGCCTGCCGTTCGAGCATCTGGCCACTGCGCTGCCCGAGTGAGCGCCGGGCCTCGCTTTATGGGGCAGGTTCTGTTTTCGAGTCGGCTGGGGTTTCCAACTCGGCCAATTCTTTTTCCCAGCGGTTGACCAGCCAGGCGTTCACCACGGTCAAAATCAAAAACAGCAAAACGCTGCCTTGCGCGGCCATCCAGAAATTGAACTTCCAGGTGAAGAAGTCGAAGTTCAGATCGCGTGCAAAGGGCACCCAGGCAAAACTCAACAGCGCCCATACCCCCAGCAACACCCCGGTGGTGCGACGGATCTTTTGGCGAATGAGGCTGGAACGGGCTGAATTCAAGGGATTGACCGGGTTGTCGTCAGGGGTATGAGGAAGATTATCGACGGAAAGATCGCTAGGGATTACCCGTGAAAAAGCGGTATATTCCATGATGCGAGATGAAAACAAAGGGTTTCCCCTTGAGGTGTAAGCGTCTGTTGGCGAGCTGTCAGAACACGGAAAGTGGGCGCTCCAAGAATCGCATCAAGTTTCCGTGTCGGAGACTCTTTTTTGGAGACAGCTTTATGGCTACAACAGCAGCCCGCCCGATGTCGGCGGAAGAGAAGAAGGTGATTTTTGCCTCTTCTCTGGGCACCGTTTTTGAATGGTACGACTTCTACCTGTACGGCTCTTTGGCCGCCATCATCGCCAAGCAATTCTTCAGCGGTCTGGACGAAGGCTCTGCCTTCATCTTCGCGCTGCTGGCTTTTGCTGCCGGTTTCATCGTGCGTCCTTTCGGCGCATTGGTGTTTGGCCGTCTGGGCGACATGATCGGTCGCAAGTACACCTTCCTGGTGACTATCCTGATCATGGGCGCATCGACTTTCATCGTCGGTGTCTTGCCCAACTACGCCAGCATCGGCGTGGCCGCTCCCGTCATCCTGATCTGCCTGCGCTTGCTGCAAGGCCTGGCTTTGGGTGGTGAGTACGGTGGTGCCGCCACTTACGTGGCCGAGCACGCACCTGCTGGCAAGCGTGGTGCTTACACCGCCTGGATTCAGACCACTGCGACTTTGGGCTTGTTCCTGTCGCTGATGGTGATCTTGGGTACACGTGTGTCCATCGGCGAAGAGGCCTTTGCTGATTGGGGCTGGCGCGTGCCGTTCATCGTCTCGATCATCATGTTGATCATTTCGGTCTACATCCGTTTGAGCATGAACGAATCGCCTGCTTTCGTGAAAATGAAAGCCGAAGGCAAGACCTCCAAGGCACCATTGACCGAAGCTTTCGGCCAGTGGAAAAACCTGAAGATCGTGATCTTGGCTCTGGTCGGTTTGACCGCTGGTCAAGCTGTGGTCTGGTACTCCGGTCAGTTCTACGCTTTGTTCTTCCTGACCCAAGCGTTGAAAGTGGACGGCGCAACCGCCAACATCATGGTGGCCGTGTCCCTGATCATTGGCACACCTTTCTTCATCGTGTTCGGCTCCTTGTCTGACAAGATCGGCCGCAAGCCCATCATTCTGGCTGGCTGCTTGTTGGCTGTGGTGACGTACTTCCCCGTGTTCAAGGCTTTGACCAAGGCTGCTAACCCTGACTTGGCCGCTGCGCAAGCTACTTCCAAAGTGGTGGTGGTGGCTGATCCTGCCGAGTGCTCGTTCCAGTTCAACCCCACTGGCACCAAGAAGTTCACATCGTCTTGCGACATCGCCAAGCAACGTCTGGCTGGCGCTTCGGTGAGCTACACCAACGAAGTGGCTGCTGCCGGTACGCCTGCCGTCATCAAGGTCGGTGAGACCGTGGTGAATGTGAAGTACTCCGCTGAAGACGTCGCTGCTGCCAAGGCCAAGGCCGAGGAAAAGCTGGCTGCGCTGAACGCTGCTGAACCCAAAGATGCCAAGGCCATCGAAGCTGCCACCAAGTCTGTCAAAGACCTGAGCAACGAGAAGACCGCCGGTGCCACCCTGTTGGGCTCCAACCTGGGCGCTGCGCTGAAAGCTGCTGGCTATCCCGCCAAAGCTGACATGGCCAAGTTCGACAAAGTCACCGTCATCGCCATCCTCACCTACCTGGTGATCCTGGTGACCATGGTGTACGGTCCTATCGCCGCCATGCTGGTCGAGATGTTCCCCACCCGCATCCGTTACACCTCCATGTCCTTGCCTTACCACATCGGTAACGGCTGGTTCGGCGGCCTGCTGCCCACCACCGCCTTCGCGATCGTGGCCCAGACCGGTGACATGTACAACGGCCTGTGGTACCCCATCATCATCGCCGGTGCAACCGTCGTGATCGGTGGCTTGTTCATCAAGGAAACCAAAGACGTCGACATCTACGCTGACGACTGATCTTTCTTGTAAGCATCCCGGGGGGACTCGGGTGCTACATTCAGGGCCTTCCCTCTGTGGAGGGCCTTTTTCATTATTGGAGATGAACTATGTGGAAAATTGCTGTGGGTTTCGCCGTGTTTGCGGCCATCGCCCTGTTTGTGATCGGTAAAGGTGGCGACAGCCTGGACATGAGTGGCGAGAAACACGGCGCTGACGCTGTGCACACCGAGCCTGCCAAGGCCGATGCTTCTGCTCCTGCGGCCGAAGCCAGTGCTGCCAAGTAAGCGCCCCCTTGAACGCCCCGTTGCTGGGGCGTCGGGTTCAAAGCCACGCCTTTGCGTGGCTTTTCTTTTGGGTGCCTGAAATGTGAAGGTCTGCGCCCTAGAATATTTGGCCTTCACCGAATAAAGCCAACCCATGTCCCAAGGTCTCATCCGCATCCGTGGCGCTCGCCAGCACAACCTCAAAAACATCGACCTGGACATCCGCACCGGCGAGTTGACGGTGGTCACCGGCCCCAGTGGTTCGGGCAAATCGAGCTTGGTGTTCGACACCCTGTATGCAGAAGGCCAGCGACGCTATGTCGAGACTTTCAGCGCCTACGCCCGGCAGTTCCTCGACCGCATGGACAAACCGGCCGTGGACAAGGTCGAAGGCGTGCCGCCCGCGATTGCGATTGACCAGACCAACCCGGTGCGCAGCTCCCGCTCCACCGTGGGCACCATGACCGAGCTGAACGACCACCTCAAACTCTCGTTTGCGCGCTTGGGTCAGCTGTTTGACAAAGACACGGCACAGCCCGTGCGCCACGACACCCCGGAAACCATTTACGCCGAGCTGGCCTTGCGTGCACAAGCGGCCCAAGACCCGCGCCTGTACCTGACCTTCCCGGTCGAGCTGCCCGCCAACACGAGCGCCGAGCAGGTCGAGCAATGGCTCTCTGCCAGCGGTTTCACCAAAGTGCAGGCCGAGCGCGAAGTGGCCACCCCCACCGGCCCGCGCAAGGTGCTCGATGTGGTGGCCGACCGCTTCCGATTGGGCACTGCAGAAAAGATCCGCGTGATCGAGGCGATTGAAGTGGCGCTCAAGCGCGGCAGTGGTCGCTTGAATGTGTATGTGGATGGCGATGCGGTTCAAGACCTGTGGCGCTTTTCCACCGGCCTGCATTGCCCCGACAGTGACCAGCGCTACACCGACCCGATCCCGTCGATGTTCTCCTTCAACTCGGCAGTGGGTGCGTGCGAGACCTGCCGTGGCTTTGGCCGTGTGATCGGCGTGGACTACGGCCTGGTCATCCCCAACGACAAGCTCACTTTGCGTGCCGGGGCCATCAAGACCATCCAGACGCCTGCGTGGAAGGAGTGCCAGGACGACCTGATGCGCCATGCCGAAAACGAAGGCATTCCGCGTGACACGGCTTGGGCGCAATTGTCCGACGAGCACAAGCACTGGGTCATCCACGGCTCGCCTTTGTGGAAAGGCAAGTGGAACCAGCAGTGGTACGGCATCAAGCGCTTTTTTGAATACCTGGAAAGCAAGGCCTACAAGATGCACATCCGCGTGCTCTTGTCCAAGTACCGCAGCTACACCGAATGCCCCACCTGCAGCGGCGCACGCCTGAAGACCGAGAGCCTGCTCTGGCGCATGGGGTCTGCGGACGACGCGAACGCGGTGCTGCCCGGTGCCAAGCGCTTCATGCCCGCAGGCGTCAAGTGGACCCGCGCCCAGCTCGAAGCCCTGCCGGGCCTGAGCCTGCACGACATGATGATCATGCCGATCGACCAGCTGCGCCGCTTCTTTGACCGCATGAGCGCCACCGCCGTGGCCGAGGCTTCGCAAGACGCCGAAGCGCAAGCGCTCAAGCTGCTGCTCGAAGAAATCACCACGCGCCTCAAATACCTGTGCGATGTGGGCATCGGTTACCTCACGCTTGACCGCCAAAGCCGCACGCTCAGCGGCGGCGAAGTGCAGCGCATCAACCTGACCACCGCTTTGGGCACGAGTCTGGTCAACACCTTGTTTGTGCTCGATGAGCCCAGCATTGGTCTGCATCCGCGTGACATGAACCGCATCACCCAGGCCATGCACCGCCTGCGCGACGCGGGCAACACGCTGGTGGTGGTTGAGCACGATCCGGCCGTGATGCTGGCCGCCGACCGCATGATCGACATGGGCCCTGGCCCCGGCGAGCGGGGCGGTCAGATCGTGTTCGATGGCAGCACCGCCGACCTGCGCAATGCCGACACCCTGACGGGGGCTTATTTGGGCGGGCGCAAGCAAGTGGGCCTGGGCTTCAAGCGCATGGTGAGCGACAGCACGCCGCGTTTGGTTCT
>JBEEJQ010000068.1:0-13897 GCA_041169105.1 Pseudomonadota bacterium
ATGTTTGCGGGCTTTCAGGGCTTCATCTCGCCTGAGTCCTTCAGTCTGATGGAGTCGGTGATGATCGTGGCCATGGTGGTGCTCGGTGGCCTGGGCCATTTGCCCGGCGTGATTTTGGGGGCCATCTTGTTGTCCGCCTTGCCCGAAGTGCTGCGCTATGTGGCCGGGCCTTTGCAAGCCTTGACCGATGGACGTCTGGACGCTTCCATCTTGCGCCAGTTGCTGGTGGCGCTGGCCATGATCGTGATCATGTTGTTGCGCCCCCGAGGCCTGTGGCCATCGCCAGAGCATGGCAAAGCGCTCGAGACGAAATGAAAGGCCCGCACATGACACAAGATACCGTTCTCCAAGTGGCAGGCATTTCCAAGCGTTTTGGCGGCCTGCAGGCGCTCACCGATGTGGGCATGACCATCCAGCGCGGTCAGGTCTATGGCCTGATCGGTCCCAACGGCGCAGGCAAGACCACCTTCTTCAACGTGATCACCGGCCTGTACACCCCCGACAGTGGCACCTTTGAGCTGGCCGGCAAACCCTACCAGCCCACGGCTGTGCACGAAGTGGCCAAGGCGGGCATTGCCCGCACTTTCCAGAACATCCGTTTGTTTGCCGAAATGACCGCCCTCGAAAACGTGATGGTGGGCCGCCATGTGCGCACCCATTCGGGCTTGCTGGGTGCGATTTTCCGCACCCCCGGCTTCAAGGCCGAAGAGGCGGCCATTGCCCAGCGTGCGCAAGAGCTGCTGGACTATGTGGGCATTGGCAAATACGCCCAATTCAAAGCCCGCACTTTGTCGTATGGCGATCAGCGCCGTCTGGAAATTGCCCGTGCCCTGGCCACTGACCCACAGCTGATTGCGCTGGACGAGCCTGCTGCTGGCATGAACGCCACCGAAAAAGTGCAACTGCGCGAGCTGATCGACCAAATCCGCCGGGACAACCGGACCATCTTGCTGATCGAGCACGATGTGAAGCTGGTCATGGGCTTGTGTGACCGCGTCACAGTGCTGGACTACGGCAAACAGATTGCCGAAGGCACGCCTGCCGATGTGCAGAAAAATGAAAAAGTGATTGAAGCCTATCTGGGCACGGGAGGACACTGAGATGGCCGACATCCTTTTGAAAGTCAAAGACCTGCAAGTCGGCTACGGCGGCATTCAAGCAGTCAAGGGCGTGAGCCTGGAAGTGCGCGAAGGCGAGCTGGTCTCGCTCATCGGCTCCAACGGTGCAGGCAAAACCACCACCATGAAGGCCATTACCGGCACCTTGCCGCTGCAAGCTGGTGACATCGAATACCTGGGCAAGAGCATCAAGGGCCAGGGCCCCTGGGATCTGGTCAAGCAAGGCCTGGCCATGGTGCCCGAAGGCCGTGGTGTCTTCACCCGCATGACCATCACCGAAAACCTGCAAATGGGCGCTTACATCCGTTCGGATGCTGCGGGCATCGCGGACGACATCGAGAAGATGTTCACCATCTTCCCGCGCCTGCGTGAGCGCAAAGACCAGCTGGCGGGCACCATGTCCGGTGGCGAGCAGCAAATGCTGGCCATGGGCCGTGCGCTGATGAGCCGCCCCAAGGTCTTGCTGCTGGACGAACCCTCCATGGGTTTGTCACCCATCATGGTCGACAAGATCTTTGAAGTGGTGCGCGATGTGTACGCCCAAGGCGTCACCGTGTTGCTGGTGGAGCAAAACGCCAGCCGTGCCCTGGCCATTGCCGATCGAGGTTATGTCATGGACTCCGGCCTCATCACCATGACCGGTGTGGGCAAGGATATGCTTGAAGACCCCAAGGTGCGGGCGGCCTATTTGGGCGAGTGAGTTTCCAACACCTCAGCAAAAAGCCCGGCATGCCGGGCTTTTTGCTGAGGGACGCCCGCAGCTGCATCAATCTACCTTGGCGCCGCTGGCCTTGACCACGCTTTCGTAGCGTGCCAGCTCTTTCTTCATGAACACACCAAACTGATCGGCGGAATGGCCGACGGGCTCGGCCATCAGCAGTGCAAAGCGCGACTGGGTCTCTGGTGCGTGCAAGGCGGTCGTGAACGCTTTGTTCAATCGATCCAGCACCTCGCGCGACGTGGCCGCAGGTGCCACCAGGCCCCACCAGGTGTCGATTTCAAAATCCTTCAAGGTCTCGCTCATTGCCGGAATCCGGGGCAGTGCGCTGCTGCGCTTGCCCGTGGTCACCGCCAGGGCCTTGAGCTTGCCCGATTGGATGTTGGGCGCGGCGGTGGCCAGGTTGTCAAAGTTGAAATCGACCTGCCCCGACAACAAAGCCAGTTGTGCAGGATTGCCACCGTTGTAAGGGATGTGCACCGCAAAAATGCCTGCGGCCTTTTTGAACATCTCGCCCGCCAGATGACCCGCGCTGCCATTGCCGCCAGACCCAAAGTTCAAGCGACCTGGGTTGGCTTTGGCATACGCCACCAAGTCGGCCAGGGTGTGGATGTTCAGGCGCTGAGCGGTGTCCGTATTCATGACCAGCACATTGGGCACGCGCAGCATTTGCGTGATGGGCGCAAAGTCGCGGGCCGCGTCATAAGGCATCTTGGCAAACAGCCAGGGGTTGATGGCGTGGGTGGCTGTCGCTGCAATGCCGATGGTCAGGCCATCGGGTGCGGCTTTGGCCACCAGGTCAGCCCCCAGGTTGCCGCCAGCGCCAGGGCGGTTTTCAATGATCATGGTGCCCAGCGTGTCTTTGACCCGCTCGGCCAGCACCCGCGCCGTGACATCGATGGGCCCACCAGCCGCATAAGGCACGATGAGCCGGATAGGTCTGCCTTGGGCCCAAACGGGGGCTGTGATACCCGCAGCGATGGCGCTCAGGCAAAAATGGCGGCGTTGCATGCGCTGTCCTTTCTCATCGGGTCATGTAGGTCGTGGGCTTTAGCCCCGACATGAGCCTGTGCCGGAGCATGCAATGTTGGAGCAGGCAATGTCGGACCTGAAGGTCCGACCTACGGGGTTTATCAGGCCTTGGCCTTGTCGGCCTCCGACGTGAACGAATCGGCGTAGAACTCTTCTTCAGGCAGGCCGCCTTGTGCCACGTAGTCGCGCTTGGCCGAGTCCACCACGATGGGTGCGCCGCAGGCATAGACCTGATGGCCCGACAGATCCGGGAAGTCCTGCAACACCGCCTGGTGCACAAAGCCTGTGCGGCCGGTCCAGTTGTCCTCGGCCTCGGCGTTCGAGATCACCGGCACATAGGTCAGGTTGGGCATCTCGGCCAGGCGGGCTTCGATCCAATCGGCCATGTACAGGTCAGATGGGCGACGGCCACCCCAATACAGCGTGGCTGGGCGGGTGATGCCGCGGTGCTGCATGTGCTCGATCAGCGCCTTGATGGGCGCAAAACCCGTGCCCGAAGCCAGCAGCACGATGGGCTTGTCGTTGTCTTCACGCAGGTAAAAGCTGCCATACGGGCCTTCGGCACGCAGGATGTCTTTTTCCTTCATGGTGGTGAACACCGGGTCTGTGAACTTGCCGCCGGGCATGTGGCGGATGTGCAGCTCCACTGTGGGCGGTGCCACCTCCAGCGTGTGCGGCGCGTTGGCCATGCTGTAGCTGCGGCGCGAACCGTCACGCAACAAGAACTCGATGTACTGACCTGCGTGGAACTTCATCACGTCGTTGGCAGGCAGTTGCAGTTTCAGCACGATCACGTCGTGTGATTTTTTCTCGAGGCTCACCACGCGCACCGGCATCTTCTTGACGGGCAGGCCGCCTTCAGCAGTCACTTGTTTCGATTCGAGCACCACATCGCTTTGGGCGGTGGCGCAGCAGGTCAGCACCAGGCCTTGGGCTTCTTCGTCGGTAGACAAGGCTTTGTCTTGGTGGGGGCCGTGCACCACGGTGCCGGAGATTTTTTTGCACTTGCACGAACCGCAGGCGCCGTCCTTGCAACCATAGGGCAGGCCAATGCCCTGGCGGATGCCGGCGGCCAGCAGGGTTTCGTTGTCATCGGCGGTGAAGCTGCGGCCACTGGGCTGCACGGAAATTTGGAAGCTCATCTTTTCGGTATCCTTGAGGGGTTGTCTTTGACCCGGAACCCCTGATTTTGCCTTCAAACCAGACTCCTCTGGGCGCATTGCCCGCCCGCTTTCGTCGCCAGCGTGTCCTGATCGTGGGCTGTGGCGATGTCGGCTTGCGCACCGCCGGCCAGTTGGGCGCACCGCAAAGCCAGCGGGTGCGCTTGATGGCGCTGACTTCATCGCCCGAAAGGGTGCGCCTGCTGCGCGCTTGCGGCATCACGCCTTTGCAGGGCGATCTGGACGATGCGGCCAGCATCCGCCGCTTGGCGGGCATCGCGCACCGGGTGATCCACCTGGCCCCACCACCCAGCGAGCGCCGAGGCGACTGGGAGCACGACCCCCGAACCCAGGCCCTGGGCCGCGTTCTGCGTTTGCGCACCCCACCACAGGCCCTGGTCTACGGCTCGACCACCGGCGTCTATGGCGATTGTGCGGGCGAGCGCGTGACTGAGTCGCGTGCCGTCAAGCCGCACACGCCCCGTGCCCAGCGCCGTGTGGATGCAGAAAACGCCATGCGCTTTTTGGGCCGCAGCGGTGTGCGCGTGAGCGTGCTGCGCATTCCCGGCATCTACGCGCCTGACCGCGAAGGCGGCACGCCCCGCGAGCGCTTGCTCAAAGGCACGCCGGTGCTGGTGCCCAAAGAAGACGTCTACACCAACCACATCCACGCCACCGACCTGGCCCGAGCCTGCGCCGCAGCCTTGTGGCGCGGCAAGCCGCAGCGGGTGGTCAACGTCAACGACGACACCGACCTGAAAATGGGCGATTACTTTGACTTGGCCGCCGGCCTGTATGGTCTGCCCAAGCCTCCGCGCATCTCGCGGCATGACGCCAACACCGCCTTGCCGTTGATGCTGCTGAGCTTCATGAACGAATCACGCCGCTTGGACAACACCCGCATGAAGCAAGAGCTGCGGTTCAAGCTGCGCTACCCGCATGTGCGCGACGGCCTGAGCCCGCAAGCGGCCTTGTTTGGGGCCTGAGATGGATTCGCTGCGGATCGACAAATGGCTCTGGGCCGCGCGGTTCTTCAAGACCCGCAGCACCGCCAGTGACGAGATCGGCAAAAACCGCGTGCAGATCAATGGCCAGGACGCCAAGGCCTCGCGCGAAGTCAAGCCCGGCGACACCGTGCGCATGCGCCAAGGCCAAGTCGATCGCACCGTCTTGGTCAAAGGCATCAGCGCTGTGCGCGGCCCAGCGCCTGTGGCGCAACTGCTTTATGAAGAAACGGCCGAGAGCATTTTGGCCCGCACACAGGCCGCCGAGCGCAACCGGCTGGCGCGTGAACCGGCTTTGAGCATCGAACAAGGCAGGCCCACCAAGCGCGATCGCCGCCAGATCGAAAAAGCCTGGGACGACCGCTGGAGCGCGGGCATCGACTGAAAATCGCTACATGGCGGCTACAAAGCAAAAAGCCACCAGTTCGTGAGAACTGATGGCTTTTGACTGGTGCCCGGGGCCGGACTCGAACCGGCACGCCTTGCGGCGGGGGATTTTGAGTCCCCTATTACAGGTATTTCCTTTCGTTGCTCTATGTTGATAAAATCAATGTAAATCAACAACTTATATGAATTTCTGTGAAATCAGAAAGTCTTTATTGTTGATCTATATTCCTCAAAATTGGGGCGTTTAGTCTGTAAACAGTCTGTAAAACCAACAGGGGTCAGCATGGCGAGACCAAGCAAGACAGCAGCGATCAACTACACCGTCGCCCACGATTTGACACACGGACTGCTTAGCGCTGCCTTGTGCCCTGATGGCAAGACCTTTGTTTTGCTGCGTGATGCTGAAAAAAAGGGGCTGCGCTTACGTGTGACCAAGGCTGGGGGTAAGCATTGGCAGTTTGAGACTCGTATCAAAGGCAAGCTGTTCACTCGTGCGCTCGGAGAGTGGCCCGCTGTGGGGCTAGATGTAGCAAGAAAAGAAGCCCATCGACTGCGTGGCTTGACTGAGCAGGGCATTGACCCGAGGGTCGGTGAAGCGCTGGAAAAAGCTGTCTTAGTTGAAGCCAAGGCCGCGGAAGAACGAGCGGCCAACTTTACCTTTGGCTCATTGATGGCCGACTATGCGAATGAGTTGGAGCGCCAAGGCAAGACCTCTCACTTCAAGGTTAGGGGCATATTCAAGCTGCACCTTATGCAACGCTCGCCAAAGCTGGCACAAACTCCAGCCGCATTGGTTACGGCGGAGCAAGTCGCCGACTTGCTACGAAGCCTGAGTGAGGCCGGGAAAGAACGCACAGCAGGAAAGGTGCGAAGCTATTGCCGCGCTGCCTTCGAGATGGCGAGAACAGCCAAACTAAGCTTACTTGTGCCAGTGCACTTCAAAAATTATGGGGTGCAGCACAACCCGGCCGCTGAAACGGTGCCCATCAAACTGGTTCCCGACAAAAACCCTTTGATGCCCGTGCACTTGCGCCAGTATTGGCAAGCCATCGAACCATTGCAAGGAGTGAAGGGCGCTGTGTTGCGCCTACATTTGCTGACAGGTGGGCAGCGCATCGAACAACTGCGTCAGTTGTCTCGATCCAACGTCGGTGAGGGATCTATCACCCTGCTAGATTCCAAGGGACGAACGGGTCGTGGGGCAAGGCTCCACCCCATTCCTCTGATGCCTGCCGCCCGTGAAGCACTGCATACCTTGCTGGCGCTGAACCCAGGCGAGTTTCCTTTGTCGGTGGATGGTGGCAAGTCTCCATTGAGCGCTAAAGCGATTGCAGATTGGGCCAAAGATGCCGCTGCTAGGGTTGAGTGGTTGCCGACCGATAAACCCGTGGGACAGTTTCAGGCAAAACGCATTCGTTCTGGGGTGGAAACTGCATTGGCCAGTCTTCGAGTCAGCCAGGAAATCAGGGGACACCTTTTGAGCCATGGCGTGACGGGTGTGCAAGCAGTCAGTTATGACGGACACGATTACGCTCCACAAAAGCTGGAGGCCTTGGAGACGTTGTATAGATTTCTGACGGAGACCAGCGCCAGCGTAGTCCACATTTCATCGAGGGTGAATTTATGAAATCTGAAGACTTAATTTCTTTGAGATTGCGATGTTCAGTACGTCGCTATACAGATAACTTGTTAAGTTTCTTGTTGGATGTCACTTCAAATTCCTAGAGGTCCACCATTTGCATTTTCATGGATGCCCTCCATGAAAAACCGAACACCCCGCTAAGGCCCAGTCCTAGCGGGGTTTCGCGTTTTTAGGTGTGGATTTCAGCTCCCCAAAATCACACGTTTTTACCCCTCCGCGCCTCCTATTGGCTCTCTACTCTCCAGAAGGTTTGGAAATAGAGGGAAAAATCCACATCTCCACTTCCTTGTAAATCAAGCACTTACAAGCGTTGTCACAATTCCATTTTTTTACAGGAGTGCTGGAGCAATTGGACTTCCAAATGCACTCTATGTGGATTTGAATCGGTCGTTATGCGCGTGAAATAAGGCGCTGTTGTTGCTCGAGCCAAAGATCGGTGGCGAGGATTCGATGCTACCGACCCATAACGCTGAGTGACTCAGTCCGGCCAGAAGCAGCCGTCAGCAAATGACTGCTGTTGGATATCATGGTTCTATGCACAAAAGGGTAAAGCACGAGCCTTGCCCAGCTACTAGCGAATACGGAGGTCTCATGATTAAAGTGGGGCGAAACGAACCCTGCCCTTGCGGCAGCGGCAAGAAGTACAAAAAGTGCCATGGCGACTTGGCACGTTTAGACCGTGTTTCCTCGGCAATTGCTGCAGCGCCAGTAATGCTCGCGCGCCATGAGGCAGCGGAACAACAGCGCATCGAACAACAAGGTCTCGGAAAGCCCATCATTGCAGCGCGGATGGACAACGGACATCAGTTCGTTGCGGTCAATAATAGACTCCTCTACTCGAAGAAATGGAAAACTTTCCATGACTTTTTGGGCGACTACCTAAAGGAAGCTCTCGGTACCAAATGGGGCAACGCCGAGTTACTCAAGCCGTTCGATCAACGGCACCCCATCCTGGTTTGGTATCACAAGCTCTGCGAGCAGCAGCGCCTGACTATTAAGGAGCCTGGAAAGGTGTCAACCGCCCGAATGACTGGGGCGGTTGCGGCCTACATGCATCTGGCATATGACCTCTACGCTCTCGACCACAACGCGGAGCTGCAGGCAAAGTTGGTCGCGCGTCTTCGTAATAGGGAGAATTTCTACGGCGCACGCTATGAGGTTCAAGTCGCCGCAATGCTGGCGCGCGCTGGCTTCACCATTGCATTCGAGAACGAAGATGATCGAAGTACGTCACACTGCGAGTTTGTGGCGACGCACACCCGCACAGGGAAGAAGTTTTCAGTCGAAGCCAAGCGCGCCGAGAGCGGACGCGTCATTCGGCAACTGGTGCGAGCGCTAGGAAAGACGGCAAGCCACACCCGTATCGTGTTTATTGATCTGAACACGCCAGACCCGTCTACCGGCGTAGAGATACCAGCATACGTTCAGCGCGCGTTTGATCAACTTCGGAGATTTGAGACGCGCAACCCTCAAGCCAAGCGGATGCCACCCGCCTACGTACTCCTCACTAACGCACCTTGGGAGCATCACCTTGACGGCTTTGAGTGGCGACAGCTCGCGCTGGGAGACGGATTTCAAATCGATCAATTCAAGCTCGACCATCAATTCCCTTCCCTGCGAGCGGCGATCAACGGTCGACAAGCCCATATTGAAATGCATGAGTTGCTCAAGTCGATCCGTATGCATTCGACCATCCCAGCGACATTTGATGGTGAGAACCCCGAATTGGCCTTCGTTGAAACCGAACAAAACCGGTTGACTATCGGCAATACATACATGGTCCCAGACGCTGAGGGCACCCAAGTTGAAGGTGTACTCGCATCGGCAGTGGTTATGGAGCAGGATAAGGTCGCCGTCTGCGCAGTCAACACTCAGGATGGCCGTGGAATCATCGTTCGAGTCCCGCTGTCAGATTTCGAGCTAGCCGCTTGGAGGACACACCCCTCCACCTTTTTCGGAGAAATCTCGCGCAACCGCACGTGCGAGACGGTGCTCGACCTGTACGACTTCTTCATGGGTACCTACACTAAGACGCCGAAGGCGAAGCTTCTTGAGTTCCTTGCAAGAGCCCCGGATATTGATCAACTGGCCGCGATGGATCAGGTCGAACTGGCTAGTGTGTACTGTGAGCGTCTCGCGGCGGATGCCTATTCGCGCGTCGAATCAATTCCGAATCCACCACTGCAAACCATTTGGCGCCGATAACGAATATGCCGCGTCAGATATAAGCGGGCAATGAGCGTCACTTCTAGTCGCAGGTGCGCACCTAAGTCTAGAGTCCGCTTTCTGAGCTAGATACAGATGCGGTTGGACGGCAATGGGTCGGACTGCGCCAGTCGCCAAGTGTGGTCCTAGCGATAAACTGCTTTGGTGTGCACGAACTTCACTCCAACCAAGCGAGCCCAGTGGGTTAAGGAAACGCTCGGAGTTGATCTCCCCGATGGCTACCCAGATGAGTCTTACCCAGGGTTTGCCGCGCCAGTGGTCGTCAAGAGCCACCAGACCGGCCGTGTTGCTTGCGGTTTGGCCCGATTTGGGCTGATCCCTTCATGGGCAAAAGACGACAAGATCAGTCGTCACACCTACAACGCCCGCAGTGAAACCGTTGCCGAGAAGCCCAGTTACCGCGCCTCTTGGCGACATCGGCAATATGGTCTGGTCCTAGTGGATAACTTCTACGAACCCAGTTACGAATCGGGCAGGGCGGTGCGCTGGAAGATTGAACTAGCTTCGGGCGAGCCGTTCGGAATCGCCTGTCTTTGGGACCGCTGGACTGACCCCTCCTCGGGTGAACTGGTGGTCAGCTTCTCCATGCTGACGGTGAACGCTGACGAACACCCTGTGATGTGCCAATTTCACAAGCCAGGCGATGAAAAACGCACACCCGTCATCATTGCACCTGAGCTCCACACAAGTTGGTTGAGTGCAGCAGTTGAGGATGCCCAGGCCCTCATGTCTTGGCAGCATATGCCTGAGCTCACAGCCTGTGCGGCCCCCCGAGCTTGACGATTTCTCGTGTGTTGGATTGCCCAGGTCATGTAGATCAAATAGGTACTTGATATACTGGACAAATGTACAGTATATTGAGGTATGTTGATCAGTGATTTGCCTCATCCAGTTCCAATTGACGCCGATGCCCTGCCGATGCTTTTGGAGCGATGCGCATGGAAGGTCGCTGCGGGTTTTCCTTCGCCTGCAGCCGACCATGCTGAAGAACGCATTGATATCAACACCCACGTGATACGCAACAAGGAGGCGAGTTTCTTGTTTGGCGTCAAAAGTGACTCCATGAACGGCATCGGGATTTATCCAGGTGATACCTTGGTCGTGGATCGCTCTATTGAGGCCAAACACAATGACATCGTGCTGGCCGTTTTGGACAGTAATTTCACGGTCAAGCGCCTTTACAAGCGAGGTGGGGTGGTCAAACTGATCGCGGAAAACAACTTGTACCCTGCTATTGTTGTGAAGGATGGCCAGGAGCTGACTGTCTGGGGCGTGGTCACCTACAACCTGCACAAGTTGTATTGATGTATGGCCCTGCAGCTTGCCTTGGTCGATTGCAACAACTTTTATGTTAGTTGTGAGCGATTGTTTCGTCCAGATCTGATCAATACACCGGTCGTTGTTTTATCCAACAACGACGGATGTGTGGTGTCTCGATCAAACGAGTCCAAGGCATTGGGCATCAAGATGGGCGTGCCATGGTTTGAAATCCAGGAGCGATCTGAGCAAGACGGCATTTTGGCCTTGAGCTCGAACTACGCCCTGTACGCAGATATCTCCAATCGGGTGATGTCCGTTTTGCGTGACTTTTCGCCAAGAGTCGAGGTGTACTCCATCGATGAGTGTTTTGTGGATTTGACGGGGATGCTTAAGCTCAGAGATGTCAGCTACCAAATGCGGGAGAGGGTGGGGCAGTGGATTGGGATGCCCGTGTGCGTGGGGATCGGTCCTACTAAGACGCTGGCCAAGCTGGCCAACCATGTGGCCAAAAAGCACCCTAGATCCAAAGGAGTCTTCAACTACAACGCGCTCACAGATGCACAAAAAACCAAGCTGCTGGAAAAGCTTCCAGTGGAAGAGGTCTGGGGCGTTGGCCGAAAGCTAACGGCCAAATTAGAAGAGATGAATATCCACACTGTGCAGGACCTCAAGGTGGCCCATGCACCCACATTGCGATCCAGATTCGGCGTTGTGATGGAAAAGACTCAACGGGAATTGCAAGAAGTCCCCTGCATTGAGATTCAAGAGATTCAACCAGACAAGAAGCAGATCATCTCTAGTCGATCATTCGGCCAATCGGTGACCGACGTGAACGTGCTCAAGGATGCCATGTCCATGTTTGTGGCCAATGCTTGCGCCAAGCTGCGTGCCCAGAACTCTCAAGCAGCGTTGATACAGGTCTTCCTTCTGACCAACAGGCATCGGGAAGATCAGCCCCAATACTCGCCATCCATCACGGTGCCATTGCCCTATGGCACCAACGACAGCCTGGAGGTGAGTCGCTGGGTTGATCACCTGGTGGGTAAGATCTTTAAGCCAGGGTACAAATACAAGAAGGCGGGGATCATGCTCAGTGAAATCACCCCCGTGTCGCAAAGGCAAGGTGATCTGCTGGAGCCAACCACCACCAGCAATGCGCGGTTGATGACAGCGCTCGATGGCCTGAATAAACGTTACGGCCGTGGAACGGTCAAGGTCTCCACCCAAGGAGCCTACAAACAGTGGCAGATGAAACAGGAGCGCAAGTCGCCAAGCTACACGACAGATTGGTACTCAATTCCCGTGGTTTGAAGAATTGGGTTGTATGCGTATGCTCTTGCTATCAATAGCTTTGGATCGAATATGACTAACTTTTCTGCGCAACTTAAAAGTGAGATTTCTCGTATCGCTAAAAAAGAGTCTCGCGCAGAGACTGCAGCATTCAAGAAATCGAATGCGCAATACCGTTCAGATATCGCTGAGCTCAAGCGTCGGATAGCCACGCTCGAGGCCGCAATAAAGCGATTGGCTAAGGCACAACCCAAGGTCGAGAAGGCCGAAGTCGCCACTGATGGTTCTAACGCCTTGCGTTTCAGAGCTGAAGGATTCGCTTCGCTGCGCAAGAAGCTGGGTCTGTCTGGCAATGAAATGGCCAAGCTGCTGGGTGTATCGAACCAATCGGTTTACCACTGGGAGTCTGGCAAGTCCCGGCCTCGTGCGGCCCAGCTGGCGGCTATCGCTGCTGCTCGGAAACTCGGAAAGAAAGAAGCAGCAGCCAAGCTGGCGCAGCTGTAAGTCGAGCGCTGGCCCTAACTTAATTGAGCTTTTGATGCGAGGCAGGTTCGAGCATCTTTAGCTGCTCAACCGCTGCAATTCGGACCTTCATATCAGCGATGTCGCCTGTAGGCTGGAAGCGGCCCGTCGCTGGTTTTCATGTGATCGTCAGCATCCGACCGAGGCTGTGTGAAAACCCTCTCCCCGTCAGTGGTCGAACTCTGTAGAGTTGGCAGACATATTGAACAGCGAGGTCAATATGTCCAGATACATCGAAGGTCAGGACAGGCAGCAGGTGACTTTGCTGCCGGAGTGCCTGGATGACTTCATCGCCAAAGACAACCCGATACGCGTGGTCGATGCGTTTGTTGCCGAGCTGGATCTGAAGGCACTTGGGTTTGCAGGCTCTACTCCTGCAGTAACGGGACGCCCGTCATACCACCCTGCAGTGCTGTTAAAGATCTACATCTACGGATACCTCAACCGTGTGCAGTCCAGCCGCCGCCTTGAGCGCGAGTGCCAGCGTAACGTGGAGTTGATGTGGCTGACGGGCCGTCTGGCTCCTGATTTCAAGACAATTGCGGATTTCCGCCGAGACAACGGCAAGGGCATTCGCAACGTGTGCCGCCGCTTCGTAACGCTGTGCCGTGAACTCAAGCTGTTCAGTCAGGCGCTGGTGGCCATTGATGGCAGCAAGTTCAAGGCGGTCAATGCCCGCGATCGCAACTTCACCACGGGCAAGATCGACAAGCGTCAACAGCAAATCGAGGAAAGCATTCAGCGCTACCTCAACGCTCTGGAGACGGCTGATCGCACACAGCCTGCAGAGTTGGAAGCCAAGACCACACGGCTTCAGGACAAGATTACACAGTTGCGTCAACAGATGCGCGTACTTGATGAGGTCAAGGAAAAGCTCAAGAGCGAACCTGATGGTCAGATCTCGCTGACGGACCCGGATGCACGCTCCATGGCCACCAGCGGTAGAGGCTCAGGCATGGTGGCTTACAACGTACAAGTGGCAGTCGATGCCAAGCATCACTTGATCGTCGCACACGAAGTGACCAATGCCGGCAGTGACAGAGCGCAACTGAGCCCAATGGCCATTGCGGCGCGAGAGGCCATGGGGACGAAGAAACTGCGAGCCATTGCAGACAGAGGCTACTTCAGTGGTCAACAGATCAAGGCTTGCGCCCAAGCGGGCATCTCAGCTGTACTGCCCAAACCAATGACCTCCAATGCTAAGGCCGAGGGCAGATTCGACCGTTCTGACTTCATCTACATCAAGGAAGAAGACGAGTACCAGTGTCCCGCAGGTCAGCGCGCAATCTATCGCTTCAGTCGAGAAGAGAACGGTCTGATGATCAGAAGGTACTGGAGTAGTGCGTGCAAACAATGCCCGATCAAAGCGCAGTGCACGCCCAGCGATTACCGCCGAATCTCAAGGTGGGAAGTGGTCTTGACCCCGTAACGCAGTACCGCCGGTATGTTTAATTTACCGCTCGTTTCTCCCTGAACAGCTTGGCCGGCAGGTAGCCCAACGCGCTGTGCGGGTGGTAAGAATTGTAGTCATCGAACCA